>JAGAQI010000013.1 GCA_017622795.1 Lachnospiraceae bacterium | reverse complement strand
TATACAAATCTTCGCGATAACATGAAAACATATATGGATAAAGTAACAAATGACTATGAGACTATGATTGTGACTCGAAAAGATAATAAAAACGTAGTTATGTTATCTGAAGAATCCTATAATAACCTTATGGAAAATGTGTATATCATGGGAAACAAGGCAAATTATGATTGGTTGATGGAATCCAAAGCGCAGTTGGAAAAGGGCAATATTTCTGTGCAGAATCTGATAGAGGTATCTGCCGATGAATAAAGTTTTTACAGACAACGGATGGAAGGACTATGTAAACTGGAAAACAGAAGACAGAAAAACTTTAAAGAAAATCAACAGTCTTATTGAGGATATCTGTAGAAACGGGAATGAGGGTATTGGAAAGCCCGAGCCATTAGGTGGTAATTTGGCCGGATTTTGGAGCAGACGAATTAATGATAAGGATAGACTAATCTATAAAATTGATGAGAAAAATGTATATATCTTAGCCTGTCGTTATCATTATAGTGATACTTAAGCAATAAAGGGCTACCGCGCGGTAGCCCTAATTTTTTACTGTAACCAAAGATACATTCCGACAGTGGAGGTATCGGGATCTTCCGGGACCTTTAAGAACCCGGTGTCTACCAAATCGTGTACTGCCATCATGCGCGTATGATACAGTTCCATAAAAATGTTGTAACCAATGTGCTTATGGAGGATTTCGTGGTTGTAACCCAGGAAGATGGTCTTAACTTCTTCATAAGCCTCTTGAAAGTAATGTAGCAGAACGGTATAATTCTTATGTTCTTCTATTCTTTTTTTGACTTCTTTTTCATTTTTTTTATCGATAACCAAAATATCAAGAATAATGTTTCCGGAATTATCTATATGGGCGATTTTATCGTCAATAGCAGACCATAATTCTGATTCGCAGGTAGAGAAGGAGGAAAACTTACGTTTTTTTGTGATACAGTCGCCCAAAAGCAGTGATATCTCGTAGGAAGGATGGATACACCGATTCCAAAGAGAATAATCCGGGTAACGGTATTGAACAAAACAGCAGGTTTTACTACCATTACCATCATGACTGATGTTGGTGTTTTCAGGAAGCTCTATCTGTTCATAACCTACAAATCCCCATTTTTCGCCATTGGCACGATGCGGTGGTTCGCTGCATTTTTCATTGGAGGATTTTGCTGTCTGAACAAGAAAATGGTCGATACTGTATGGTATGAGCCACCAATAAATGGAGTTATCGTCAATGGTATCTTTTGCAATTCCCAAGGTGCGGATATCCGGGAGGATATCGGTGAGCAATTCTCTGAGAAGCTGGCTTCGTTTCTTAGAACATCGGCGAAGAGCATTGTAGATGTCCAGACGGCATTCTTTGCTTAAAATGACAAAATTAGTAAAGTATTTGTCTCCGGTTTTTTCAAGTAAGGTGGCCTTGTGTAAAAGGGTTACTTCCTCTTCCATATAAGGCAGGGCGATGCCCAGTTCCATGGATAGTTCTTCTACTGTCGATGGATTATTGCTTGCCTGCAATAAAATGTTTTTTGGAATACTTCTTTGTACAGCAGACCATGGAAGTCCGCTTGGCTGAGGACCACTGGCGGAAAAACTGACACGTTCCGGATTATAGCTTTTTGCTCCAAATTCTCTTGCCATATTCATACCTTCTTTCAATGTGATTCTGGCGCGCTGAAGTCGTTTCTTCACGGCGTCGTTAGAAAGGGAAAGTGATTCTGCAATGTCACGGATATTCCGATTTTCGATGTAATAGGCAACGATAATGTCACGATAATCTCTGTTGATGAAAGCCAGCTCCCGCCGAAGCAGTGACAACTCTTCACTGTGTATCAATTCATCAAGGACTAAGGTGCTGTCATCAGATAATTCGTAATCGCTGATATCAGAGGTTACTATGGTTTCTGCCTGTCGGTGTTTTTGGTCTGCCCATGCAGAATACCGGTTGCGGGCAATCTGCCAGACCCATGCAGAAAAATGGCAGGGAACGATACCATTATGTAATGCTGTGAGAATATTTAAAGCAATGTCCTGAGCCAGGTTTTCCGCTTCTTCGCCGCTTCCGGTTCGTTTTAGGCAGAAATAGAACAGCTTTTCCATATAATGCTCTGTAAATTCGGTAACCAAATCTTGATGTGACATGTGCAATATCCGTCCTTTCACTCAGATAGTGTAGGAGATATGTGATTAGTGACAATAATTTATTTGATTATATCATAAGTATTGTAAAAAGAATTGATACAATATGTCTAATTGTGTATTATCGGGATATACACAAGTTCGGACAAAAGGGCTTTTGTTGCAAAATATCAAAGAGTACGGTATAATATTATTAATAACTGAGTTTGAAGAAGTGATAATGGTTGCAAATCAAATTGTTGATATGGGAATTTTGACAATGAAAAGTTATGATGATTGTCAACATATCGGTGCAGCAGTAGTTAACGAATGTAACTGTATTATTTCGTGGAATTTTAAGCATATTGTAAATATTAAGACCATTCATGGAGTTAGGGCAATTACTAACCTGGCAGGATATAAAGATATCGATATACTTAGTCCAACGGTGCTTTTGGAAAGCGAGTGATTAATTTGGAAAAACCTATTTTAAGTCCTGATTTTACAATTGAAGATATTCATAAGCTACGTGAATATAATTATTATGTAACGAGAAATATGACAGTACATGAGCAAATGGAGTATTATAATGCAGGCGGTAGGGCTTTTCAAAAAGAGATTGAAGAAGAGCGTATGCGTCGAAAGCAAGAAGAAAACGCAGATAATAACCAATAGAGCATGGTTTAGCATGCTCTATTTTACTATAAATTGGAGAAAGAAAATATGATAATTGTACACGAAAGCGTATTTTCGTCAGAACTGTAAAGGACCTTTTATGGCGGGGAAAAGATATTGCCAAATTTGCAACGGTGTCCGGTAAAGTAGAGAACATAACAAAGCCTGAATTATTATATCGAAAATGTGGTTTTACCGGTAATGATGTATGGCATGTGTTATTTAAAACATAGACGCATACGGATAAAGTACTACAATTAGGAGAGCATGTGTAGCATGACAAAGGAAGAACTGAAACTCAGACAGATAACCAATCAATATTTAATCAACACTGCTCCGAAACTTCAGGTGGTGCAGGACTTATGCGGTGTGCAGGCACAGTTTATGACCAATGCCCTGCATTCTTTAAAGATTCGCTGTAACGACTATGACGAAGCTACGGTGGCTGATGGCTTGGTAAAAAACTGGACGGTACGTGGCACGGTGCATGTGTTTGCCGAGAAAGATTTGCCGCTGTTTCTTCATTGTAATAACGGAGCCAATTACCGTAAAAATGAATGGAACGGTTACTCATTTTGGAATCAGCGGGATACGTGGGCGCTGACACCGGAGCGGCAAAGTTTTTTGTCTGAGGTGATTTTAAATGCTCTAAAAAAAGAACCCTGCACACGGGAAGAACTAAAGGAAATATGCAGAGAAAACGGAATGACGGAATCCGAAGAAAGCAGCATGTTCGATCAGTGGGGCGGAGGTATCCGTGAACTTTGTGAACGAGGGTTTATGAATTATGTGGTGCAGGAGAATAAAGCTTTTTGTCTGTCGCCGGAATTCACACCGGTTCCTGAGGAAGAGGCAAAGCTGGAACTGGTGAGACGGTATTTTACCAATTTCGGTCCGGCCACGATTCATGATGCCATGTACTATTTTCATGTGCCTGCTGCTCAGGTAAAGCAGTGGATGAAAGAACTGCCTTTACAAGAAACGGAGTGCAACGGAAAAATCTATTATTTCATAGAAAACGGAAAAGCTTATAACTATGACATACCGGACTGCTTATTTTTAGCGGGTTTTGACCAGTTACTGTTGGGATATGAGAAAAAAGAAAGCTTGTATTTACCGCAGGAACATTTACGGAAGATTTTCAATTTGGCAGGTATTGTGATGCCATCCCTGATGATACATGGGCAGATTGTAGGAAAATGGAAGCAAAAGAATGGGCAGCTTAGCGTGGAGCTGTTTGACAAAATTAATGAAAAAGAGAAAAAAACAGTGAAAGAAAAAGCAGAATTGCTTTGGGATAATTTAAAAAAGATAGAAATTTTATAGAAAAATGATTTATTTTGTTGTATGATAGTGTGGATTCTGTTACAGAGATAATGACATAATCAAAAATACCTAAAGGGAGAAATTATATGGAATTCAAAGGATATACTTACGGTCACGGGGCAAGACGCGGTGACTACCGTTCCGAAGCAGGAATTAAGTCTCAGAAATTATTATATCAGACAGGCATCAACTGGATGTGTCTGGCATTAAGCCTCACCCAGGAAACTGCCCACAGCACAAAGATTGAGTTTGACTTTGAACGCAGCAGCTCGGACCGTGACATTATGGCGGCAATTGAGCGGGCGCATAAAAATAATATCAAGGTTTGCTTAAAGCCGATGGTAAATTGCCGGGACGGTGTATGGCGGGCCTACATCAACTTTGCGGATTCGGACTTTGCAGGCAGAGACCCATATTGGGACAAGTGGTTTGAAAGCTACGGCAGCTTTATGAAGTATTATGCGGAACTGGCAGAAGAAACCGGTTGTGAAATGCTTTGCATCGGCTGTGAAATGTGCGGTACCGAGCGTAAGGAATCCCACTGGAGAAAATTGATTGCGGAAATTCGTCAGATTTATTCCGGTAAGCTTATCTACAATACCAACCATGGTCATGAGGATGATGTAAAGTGGTTTGATGCAGTGGACTATGTTGGCACCAGCGCATACTTCCCTGTGGCAAAGGAGGGCGGAGCATCTTCCGAAGAAATGCAGCAGCGGTGGCTGAAAGTGCGGGATGATATGTATAAGATTTATCAGAAGTGGCAGAAGAAAGTGGTATTTATCGAAATCGGCTGCCGCAGTGCAAAGGGCTGTGCTACTATGCCATGGGATTTCCAGCACAGAGATTTTCCGCATGATGAAGACGAGCAAGCAAACTTCTTTGATTCCTGCTTAAAAGTGTTTGCAGATCAGGAATGGTTTGGCGGTGTGTTCTGGTGGGATTGGAGCACCTTTATTTATGACGATGAAGAAACTGCGAAAAACGACAACGGATTTAATATTCATTTAAAAAAAGCTGAAAAAGTTTTAAAGATGTGGTATAATGATTTAGTCTGATGTTACAGAAGTTTTGTAATATCCTTCAATTCGGAAGAAAAAAGGGAGAGTAAACAAATGTTACGATTTATCGGATTTTATGATTATACGGTGATTTTAACTTACATGAGCCTGATTTCCTCGGTTTTCGGAATCACACAGGCAATTCACGGAGACTATAAGCAGGCGATTTTTTGCCTCGCATTCTCCGGCATTTGCGATGCCTTTGACGGTAGGGTTGCCCGTTCCAAAAAGAACCGAACCGAGGATGAAAAAGCCTTTGGAATTCAGCTGGATTCCTTATGCGATGTCATTTGTTTTGGCGTGTTTCCGGCATTGATTTGCTATTTGCTGGGTGTCCGGGGAACGTTAGGTTTGTTTCTTGTGTTCTTTTACTGCACTTGTGCAGTTATCCGTCTTGCATTTTTTAATGTACTGGAAGCAAACCGTCAAAAGACGGAGGGCGGCTGCAACAAAGAGTACAGAGGTCTTCCGGTAACTTCGATTGCATTTATATTGCCGTTAACCTTCTGGCTGCAGTTTTTACTGCCGGAGTTTTGGTTTTTAGTTTTGTTACACCTGGTGCTCGGCGTAGTAGGTTTTCTGTTTATTTTTGATTTTAAACTGCGAAAGCCGGATTTGAAAATGATACTGATTATGATTGCTGTAGTGTCAATTACGATAGGTGTTATTTACGGATTCACAAAGTTCCGTGTACCAAAATTTGATGATGAAAGTAACCATATTTTAAGAGAACTTTTAGGAGAACTTTATGAAAAAGCGACTCCGTAACGGCAAGTTAATAGAGCAAAAGAATGGTCAGGACCGTGTACTGGAAGTTTTATACGGAACAGCAGCGGGGCGGTTATTCTTAAAACCGTTGACTTTACCTGTGGTTTCCAAGGTGGCCGGTGCGTTTTTATCCACACCATTGTCTTGCCTGTTAATTGAGCCATTTGTCAGGAAAAATAAGATTGATATGTCACAGTATGAACCGGTGAAATATAAGAGCTATAATGATTTTTTTATCAGAAAAATTAAGGCAAAGCTTCGTCCGGTAGATGCAAATCCACATCACTTTATCAGTCCTTGTGACAGTAAATTGACGGTGCTTCCTATTACAGAAGACAGACGGTTTATTTTAAAGCATACCACATATACGGTGGCATCGCTTCTGAAAAATGAAAAACTTGCCAGGAAATACGGTGGTGGGTACGCTATGATTTTCCGCTTGACGGTGGATGATTATCACAGATATTGTTATGTAAGTGACGGAGTAAAAGAAGATAATGTTTTTATTCCGGGAGTGCTGCATACGGTGAATCCGCTGGCAAATGATTATTTCCCGATTTACAAGGAAAATTCCAGAGAATACAGCATTCTGCATACGAAGGAATTTGGTGATATTGTCATGATAGAAGTCGGGGCCCTGTTGGTTGGAAAAATAGTCAATCATCACAGAAAATACCGCGTACTTCGGGGGCAGGAAAAAGGATATTTTGAATTTGGAGGTTCTACGGTAGTACTTCTGGTAAAAAAGGATACGGTAAAGATTGATGCGGATATTTTGGAAAATTCTGCGCAGCATATTGAAACTGTTGTGAAGTACGGTGAAAAAATCGGAGAAACACTATAAAATCTTTTGATTTGACAGAATATAAAAGATTTGTTATATTGAATCTGATATTAGACAAAAGGTCTGATCCACGCTTGTTAGGGAAAATGGTTTCCTTAACAAGCGTTTTTTGCTATATCAGAACAACTGTAGGTTTTTCAGACCTGTTATGACAAATGAAAAATAAATCTGTAAGGAGGTTTATGATGGATTTCAAATACATGCGTATTCAAGGAAGGGAGTTATCTTATGTTACACAATATCCGAAAGGAATTTTCGGGATGTGTTGGAGAATGATTTATGATGGGGTTATGCAGGAGGAAGATGCGGAAACTTTCAGGGAAATCGACCGCTGGTTTGTGGAGAATCTGCCGGAACCACCGATGTGTAAAACCGGTGACCAGCGTGTTGTTACCTTTTTCAAAACAGAGTCAACGGAGGAGATGATGAAGCATATCGAACCGGCCATGAAACTGCTTGACAAGTATAATCATCCCTACGATGTGGTGTACACTAATTTTGTAGGGAACATTGTATATGAGGATGAGTTTCAGGTGGCAGTAAGCCTGGATTAGTGGTATACTGTTGGTAATGAAATTCGGAAAAGGAGGTTTCTATGGACAGAACCTATAACTATCATTTTACGCCGCCAAAAGGCTGGATGAATGACCCGAACGGTTTAATCTATATCGACGGAGTATACCATCTGTTTTATCAGCATTATCCTCATGATATTGTCTGGGGACCGATGCACTGGGGACATGCGGTAAGTAAAGACTTGCTTCATTGGGAGCATAAGCCGGTTGCGATTTATCCAACCAAAGAGGAGTACATTTTCTCCGGTTCCTGCGTGTATGATAAGGAGAATGTATCCGGGCTTGGAACGAAGGAGTGCCCGCCGTTGGTGGCGTTTTATACTGCCCATAATCCGGTAACCGGTGAGGAGCAGCAGAGTATTGCTTATAGCACGGATTATGAAACTTTTACAAAGTATGTCGGAAATCCTGTGATTGAAAATAAAAAGGATACGGCAGCTGACCTGACACAGGAGAAGCCTGCTTTCAAAAAAGATTTCCGTGACCCGAAAGTATTTCCAAATCCTATTTTAGGCGGTTTTTCCATGGTGCTGGCAGTGGGACATCAATTGGAGTTTTATCATTCCATGAATTTGCTTTCCTGGGAGAAAACAGGGGAGTTTGCACCAAAGGAAGGCTTTAAAGAAATATGTGAGTGCCCGGATTGCTTTCCGGTGGAAACAGACGAAGGAACCAAGTGGATTTTGACACTGAGTCTTACTTCTCATATCATGCCGTATTATGTGGGTGAGTTTAACGGAAATACCTTTGCAGAGGAGAAAGGGGAGTTTGAGGAAAGCGTAAGCACACCTCTTTTAGACTACGCTTCCGACAATTATGCCATGGTAACCTTTGCCAACTGTCCGGAAATTCTGATGCTCGGCTGGGGGGAAAGCTGGGATTATGTATCCCAGACACCGGCGAAAAACTATCGGGGGAAAATGACCATGACCCGTAAGGCACAGTTGGTTAAAATTGAGGACGGATGGCGTCTTCGGTTTACTCCGGCAACGCTTTCCGGTGTTGCTCCAAAGGATGTGTGGCAGGGCATTTTACAACCGGGAGAACAAAAGGAATTTGTGGTCGGAACAAATAAAAAGCTGGTGCTTTCCGTGACGGAAGAGGAAATTTTGGTAGACCGCAGTAAAGCCGGTGATTTAAGCTTTTCCGACTATTTGCAAACAAAAGCAGCTAAGTTTTCTGCAAAGAGACTGAAAACAGGAGATTGCAACATAACCGTAATTCAGGATAACGGCTATGTTGAAATTTTTGCTGATGATGGTTTTGTCGTATTTTCTGTGATGACCTATTGAGAAAATCCGCAAATTGCGGTAAAATATAGGTAATAAGCTTATGGGTTTACAAAAGCGAAAGGAGTTTACATTATGGACAAAATGGATCCAAAATATGCGCCACTGTTTACGCCGTGGAAAATCGGCAATGTGGAAATCAAAAACCGAATCGTTCTTTGCCCAATGGGCGGAACTTCATTGTTCGGTTGGATGGAACCAAACCACTTCGATAAGGAGGCTGCAAAGTTCTTTATTGAAAGAGCAAAGAACAATGTAGGTCTCATTATTCCGGGTATTGCACCTTTAAAGGATACCATCGGAGGAAGATGGCTGTGGCAGAACAAGAAGATGTTCAAAGAGTTAAAGCCGTTCATGGATGAAATCCACGAAACAGGAGCAAAGTTGTTTGTACAGTTGACGGCCGGCATGGGCCGTTCCTGGGCAATTACCGACCATCTGGTAATGTTACATAACAATCCGGTGCTGGCTGCCATTGCAAAGCCAATCATCGATGTCAGATACCAGTCTGCCAGCCCAAGCGTACTACCATCCCGCTGGTCCGACAAGGTGACCTGCCGTGAAATTACCCGTAAAGAAATTCAGGATATAATTGATGCTTATGCAAAGACTGCTCTGCTCTGTAAAGAAGCAGGCGTGGACGGCGTGGAAATCCATGCGGTGCACGAAGGTTATTTGCTTGACCAGTTTACCTTAAAATATACCAACAAGCGTACCGATGAATACGGCGGTTCCTTCGAAAACCGTTACCGTTTTGCTACGGATGTTGTAAAGGCCATCAAGGCTGTCTGCGGACAGGACTTCCCGGTTTCCCTGCGTTATTCTGTTCTTTCCAAGACAAAAGGCTTTGGCGAAGGTGCGGTTCCCGGCGAAGACTATGTAGAAGTCGGCCGTGATATGGAAGAAAGTGAAAAGGCTGTGAAGTATCTGCAGGATGCAGGTTACGATATGTTAAATGCGGACAACGGTACTTACGATGCCTGGTACTGGGCTCATCCGCCTCAGTATATGCCTCAGAACTGTAACTTGGAGGACGTTGCCCACATCCGCAAGTTTGTGGACATTCCTGTGGTTTGTGCCGGTCGTATGGAGCCTGAAGTAGGTGCCCAGGCGATTGCTGACGGAAGAATCGATGCCATGGGTGTAGCCCGTCAGTTTCTGGCAGACAGTGAGTGGATTACCAAGCTGATCGAAAACCGTTTGGAAGACATCCGTCCATGTATCTGCTGTCATAACGCATGCTTTAACATGACTCATTACAAGGGCGTGGCAAACGACCAGTCCATTACCGATGCATCCCACATCGCAAGATGTGCACTGGACCCAGAAGTTATGCAGTCCAAGAAATATAAGATTGAACCGGCAAAGAAGGTAAAGAACATTGCAGTTATCGGCGGCGGTATCGGCGGTATGGAAGCTGCCATTGTACTTGCAAAGCGCGGTCACAAGGTAACCCTTTATGAAAAGGACAATAAGCTTGGCGGTATCTTTATTGCGGCGGCAGCACCTTCCTTCAAGGAAAAGGACCGTACCTTAATTGCCTGGTATGAGCGTGAAATTAAGAGATACCCAATCGATGTTAAGTTAAATACAGAAGTTAAGGATATTGCTTCCTTAGGTGCAGACGAAGTTATCGTGGCAACCGGTGCAGTGGCTAAGAAACTTCCAATCAAGGGTGCAGAGCATGCCATGGAAGCGACCGAATACCTCCTTGGCGAAAAGCAGGTAGGCGAAAACGTTGTCATTATCGGCGGCGGCCTTACCGGCTGTGAAATTGCTTATGACCTGTATTTACAGGGCAAGAAGCCAACCATCGTGGAAATGAAAAACGACTTAATTGCGGTTACCGGTATTTGTTTGGCAAATACCAGCTTCCTGCGTGATTTCTTTAAGGCGAATAAGGTTTCGGTACATCTGGAAACCGCCCTTAAGGAAGTTCTGGAAGACGGTGTTATGGTGGCAGATAAGGACGGCAAGACCTTCAAGATTGATGCGGACAGCGTCATTCTTTCTGTTGGTTATTACCCAGCACCGCTGGCACCAAAGGGAAAGAATGTCCATGTGATTGGTGATGCTTCCAAGGTAGGCAACCTGCGTACGGTTATTTGGCAGGCATGGGATGTGGCGATGAAGCTATAGTCAGAGAGGGGGAATGTAAGAATGCAACTTACTGAGAAACAGCAGGCTATTTTAAATGGAGAAAAAGGCGACGTGCTGGCAAAAGTAATGAAGACTTTAGTCATGTACGGTGAAGCTTTCGGTGCAGAAAAGATGGTACCGGTGTCCTCTAAATATAACCATCTGGTAACTTCCTTTGGTTTAAAGGCACTTGGTCCGGTATACGATTTAATGAATCAGTTAATCAGCACCGGCGCATTGTCCACTCAGAAGTTTTCTGTGGACCCAAGACCACTGGATAAAAATGTGCCGACCAATTTCCTGCAGGATTTTATTTTCAACAATTTTATGTACAGCAAGCAGGACTTCTATGAAGGCCAGTTAAAGGACCTGGGCTTACTGAGCGAAGATGCTTTCACCTGTACCTGCTATATGGACGAAGTGGGCAACAAGCCGGAAAAGG
>JAGAQI010000140.1 GCA_017622795.1 Lachnospiraceae bacterium | reverse complement strand
AGTCTTTCTTAACTTAAGACCGAATGCCATGTTATCATATACGGACATATGAGGATACAGAGCGTAGTTCTGGAATACCATCGCAATATCTCTGTCCTTTGGTTCTACGTCGTTCATTAACTTATCGCCAATGTAAAGTTCACCTTCTGTGATTTCTTCAAGACCTGCGATCATACGAAGTGTAGTAGACTTACCACAACCGGATGGACCTACGAAGATGATGAATTCCTTGTCTGCGATTTCAAGGTTGAAGTCCTTAACAGCTACAAATCCGTTTGGATATGTCTTGTTAATATGCTTTAAAGATAAACTAGCCATTTGTAATTCCTCCTAATTTGTTATCGTTTTCATTTACGTTTGTTTCATTTTTTGACCGCAAAAAACTGCGGATATTTTTTAGCATGTATACATCATACAACAATTCCGAAAAAAAAACCATATCTTAAATAACCAAAAAGTGTTTTCATTATTTGTTCAATTTGTATAAACGCTTTGTTTTTTGGTTGTTTTGCTTAGATTTTTGTCGTTTTTCCGTCTTTTATTGTGTGATTTCAATAAACCCTTCCCCACGGACTTCATGAACGTCATTCACAATGACAAAAGCATTCGGGTCGATTTTGTGCACAATATCTATAAGTTCTACAATTTCTTTCTTTGTCACGACACAAATCAGCATCTTTTTTTCTTCTTTGGAATACATTCCCTGTACTTTTACACCGGTGGCACCTCTGTCCACATCCGTTAAAATAATTTCTGCAATCTCCTCTGCCCTATCCGAAATAATATGAGCCATTTTGGCAAATTTTAAGCCCTCCAGCATACCATCGGAAATTTTAGAGCAGAGATACACCACACATATGGCGTACATGGCATTTTCCACACCAAATACTACGGCACCCAGCACCACAATGGCACCATCGGTTACTGCCAGCAGCTGCGGAATGGTAAAATGCTTTATTTTATCATGAATCAGGGCGCTGAGAAGATCAGTGCCTCCCGTAGTTGCCATTCTTGCCAATACCATACCGATACCGGCGCCGGTCATGACACCGCCAAATAAGGTTGCAAGCACATAGTCATCAAATAACCGGTAAATCGGTAACAAATAAATCCATACCGACAGCATTACCGTAGCAAACATGGTTTTGGCAATGTATTTTTTCCCTTTTTTCAGGAGTGCTATTGCAAATAAGGGTCCGTTAAACAAAAGGTTGCTGAGCCAGACCGGAATTCCTCCTTCCCAGATGAGTCCGGTTAAATACTTCATCACAATCGCCAGACCGGTGACGCCACCGCATACCAGTCCCATCGGGTCGAAAGCCAGATTGACACCTAAGGCCATCAAAAAAGTACCTGCAAGAATATATATAATATCCTTCCAGATTCCCATATCCTGTTTTCTCATTGTACTACTCTCTCTTTCTAAATTACTCTCTCTAATACTCTCTAATGCTTATCGCCGGATAAAAAGATAACACAAGTCGCGTCAGCTGTAAAGCCACTTTCATCCGCCGGGGCCAGATAAGAATGATACTTTTGAACCTTGGTTCCCGCTGATGCAAGGCTTCCGGCAGTTGTATCAATAAAACTTCCTACAATAGTTGCATTACCGGTATATAAAATTACTTGGGCCCCCTGGGCAAGTGTCAGAGTCTCTCCTTTTTTCAAAGTAATACACTCAAAACCGGCACTCATCTTTTCCATCTGTTGTTCCAAATAACTTCTGGTAATCAACGGGTCTCCCGCGGAACCCGGCTCATCGGTGGCTGCGCCTACCGTCATGCCGGAGCAAAACAATAACGTTCCTACCAGCACTGCCCCTGCAGTCATCCATACTCTTTTTTTCTTTGTATCCATAGTCTCTCTTCTTTCTATAATAGAAATTAATTTTTTAGTTTTCTTCCTGTACCGATTCACTTTCCGACCAACGCATCAGTTCCTCTAACCGTTCTTTAGAACGTTTTGAAGAAATCAGGAAACCGTCTTTTTCCCTGCTGCCCGGCGCTTCTTCTACAATTACTTGCTGCACCGTTTGAAGACTTTCGTAGTATGACCATCGTTCTTCTGTTGTCCGGCTGGAAAATGACCCTGCCAGCCATTCTGTATATCCTTCAAAAAAATCCGAAGCATCGGTTTCCTTTTCCTGAAGTTCCAGCCACTCCCGGAATGATGCGGCATCGGTCCGGACATATTCTGTAAATGACATTCCGATTACTTCCGATAAAATCCGGTTACAGCCCGTCAAACCATACTCTTTTGAAAATCCTTCTGCCATGTTGGAAAGTTTAAAATGCTGCGGCAACTCCGGCGCATACGTCTGCAGACTCTTATACAGTTCCTCCGACAAATTAACTTTCGTATCTACCGGAAGTTTCAAATATGCAACACTTTCCTTCCCGATGGGAAATACCTCGATATACAATTCCGAAATTTTTTTCGATTCAGTTTCCATAATATAATAAACCGTTACCGGAATTTCCTCCGGTTTCTCCGGATTTTGAGACAAACTAACTTCCGGCTCCTGCTGTTGTATCACTTCTACTGCCAGGATTTCATTCAAAAACGGCACAAATGCAAGCATCGTCAATACCACGGTCAGTATGCAACCCAATGCCGCCAATAAAATTTTTCCGGAAGATTTTTGTTTCATCATATTCGCACCTTTCCAAAGTAACTGAAAACATTGTAAACTAAAATTCAAAAAAATGCAACGGAAGTACGGAGCCTGCCGTCATAATTAATAGAACGGAAAAACAATCCGATAAAATATAGAAAGGAGGATTATCTTAATGGAAGAGAAACAAATCATTTCCCTGTTCCAGCAGCGCTCCGAGCAGGCAATCATCCAAACCAAAGAAAAATATCACACCCTGTGTATGTCTATTGCCCGCCGGATTCTTCCGGATGAGCGGGATGCCGAAGAATGTCTGGAAGACGTGCTCTTAAAGGTTTGGAACTCCATTCCGCCAATGCAGCCGGATTCTCTTGCCGCCTATCTCTCCCGCGTTACCAGAAATACTGCATTGGACCGTTATTCCTATAATTATGCCGACAAACGCTCCACTGCTCTGACAGATGCATTCGAAGAATTGGAGGGAAGCCTCATGGCATCCTTTGATGTGGAACAAATTGCACAAGCTAAAGACTTCCAGCATTTTATCAACCAATTTCTTCAGGATCTCAAAAAGGAACACCGTGTTTACTTTGTCCGCCGCTACTGGTACGGCGAAAGTATCTCAGAAATCGCAGTTGCATTCGGAATCAGCGAAGAAAAAGTAAAATCTTCCCTATTTCGAACCAGAAACCGTTTAAAATCCGCTCTCGAAAAGGAAGGTGTAACAATATGAAGAAAACAAATTTCGATATCTGGATGAATTCCATTCCGGATACTTATCTGGAAGAAGCCGCCGCAACTCCAATGCCGGTTAAGAAAACAAACTACCGTGCACTGGCCCTGACAGCAGCAGCCTGTCTGCTTTTGACAGCCACCGGTTTGTTACTGCGTCAGGGAACGTTAAACAACACCCCGCCGGACAATTCACAGCATACCCCGGGAAATACAATTCCTTCCTCTATTCCGCCGGAAGTTACAGACTCCGGCAGCAATATCATAAAAGAATTCTTTACAAAGAACGATACCGACTATACCCTGTTGTCCTGTGAGGTCGCTGAGCCAACCGACATTTCCGGTGTCACCGCAGCAAAAGCCGAAGAACTTGCCTGGTATGCCGGTGGTTTAGAACTCCTGCTCTGCAGTACCAAGGACACTATTTGGGCCAGCTGGTATGATACTGCTACCGGAACCCAGTGGTGCCTCATGTCGGATACCACCTCTCTTGCACTGCTAACTACCGCCAAGGATTTAGTAGAAGAACTTGGCTATAACGTTGCCGTAGCTCCGGATAATGCCACCGATGTTACCTACAATGCGTTCCGGATTAACGACCTTTCCGTTGCAGAAACCACATTCTTACTGGATGGCATCCGCTACAGCTACCGTATGGCCGCCACCTATGAAATTGCCGAGGATTTTGCCGATATCTCCGGCACCGGCGAATTTTATGATGTTCAAACAACCGCCGAGGTAGGCTGGTGCCCTGCCCGAATTTATTACAACGAAAATGGCTGCGGAAAAATAATCTGGTTTGACATTGTGCCCGGTTTACTTTATAGTTTAAGTATGGAAACAAATGCTTCCGAAGAAGTCCTTCTAACCATGGCCCACGAATTGTTCTCTCCGGCCCAGGATGAAGCAAACTGGTAACCGGAAGCCTGCATACAGACTATAAGAAAGGAGCGCAGCCCCCGCTGCCACAAAATTTATGGAACGAAAAGTTGCCCTTGTTACCGGTGCCTCCCGGGGAATCGGCAGAGCCATTGCCCTGACCTTTGCCCAAAACGGCTATGATGTCATTATCAACTGCTTAAAAAGTGCAGATGCCCTTGCCAGTTTGGAACGCCAGATTTTATCCATGGGCGTCCGTTGTAAATCCTTTATCGGAGATGTGGGAAGTCCTTCCTTTGTGGAGCTGATGTTCCGTTCCATTGAAAAGGAATTCGGTACGCTGGATGTGCTCATTAACAATGCCGGAATTTCTTACGTCGGCCTGCTTACCGACATGACTCCGTCCGACTGGAAAATGGTAATGGATACCAACCTTTCTTCCGTCTTTTACTGTTGTTCCAAAGCCATTCCGATGATGTTAAAAAAACAGAGCGGACGCATTATCAACATTTCCTCCATGTGGGGAACCTGCGGTGCCTCCTGTGAAGTTGCTTACTCCGCTTCCAAAGGCGGTATGGACGCTTTCACCAAAGCCCTTGCAAAGGAGCTTGCACCAAGCGGTATCACTGTCAACGCCATTGCCTGCGGCGTTATCGACACCGAAATGAACAGCTGCTTCTCCGAAGAAGAGCTGGAAGCCCTTGCGGTAGAAATCCCAATCGGACGCTTCGGTGCTCCGGAGGAAGTTGCTGACTTTGCATTGCAGATTGCCAAAGGAAATGCATATTTAACCGGACAAATTATACATTTGGATGGTGGATATTTATAGAAAAAACATCTCCACTACAGGACCGCTCACCGCTGACGTCCTGTACGTGGAGATATTTTTTATTACACATTATTAAGCTTCTTTGTCTGTTTGAGATAAGGACTTTTCAGCAACATAACCACCAGCGGTATTACCATTAGTATCCACACCACCGGCTCTGCCAGGATTACTCCCCAGTAACCTAGGCGGGGTACCATTAATTTTGCAAATACCACCTTGCCCACCAGTTCCACAAAGCTGGATACAATCGGGGTAATGTGGTTGCCAAGCCCCTGTAACACATTTCTAAACAGAGTTACGCAAGCCGCCACCATATAAAATATGGTATCAAATTTCAAATAGGTTGCCCCGGTTTTGAGCACCTCCGCATTATCACTTCCGGTAATCATATGTATCAAATGTTCTGCTACCGTGTTTGCAAGAAGAATAACCATAAGCACCCAACAAGCAAGAAAGGCAAGTGCTCCAAATAGTCCTTTTCTGATACGGTCATATTTTCCCGCACCCAGGTTTTGTCCGGTAAAGGTACACATGGCAGCCCCGGTAATACTGAAGGCCATCATAAAAATTTCGGTCACTTTTCTTGCTGCAGTATGAGCCACAATAATATTTTGTCCGAGGCCGTTGATGGCAGTCTGGAGCATTACGGTACCAAACTGCACCAGAGAGCTCATGAACGCCATGGAACATCCCGCTGCCAAAAGCTCTTTCATTAGAGAAGCATCCGGTTTCATGTCTTGGATTGCAAAACGCAAAATGTCGTATTTCTTTAGCATATAGCCAATGCAAAGTATTGCGGAAATCCCCTGGGCAATGACAGTAGCCAGGCCTGCACCGAATACCCCCATATGCAGACTATTGATGAAGTAAATGTCCAGCAGTACATTTAAAAAGCTGGAACAAATCAGTAAAATCAGCGGTGTCACGGAATTCCCGAGTGCCCGCAGGGTTGCTGCACCTAAGTTGTAAGCAAAAGTAAAAAACAGTCCGCAGATGAGTACCGTACAATAGCTTTTTGCATCGATAAGCAAATGAGGCTCTATCTGCATAAATGCCATCAGGCTGTCCATGCAGGTCAGACATACTGCAACCAACACTACACAAAGCAAAAGTCCCATTCCAACCGATAGCGCAAAGGCTTTTTTCAGTTTTTCTGTTTTTCTACCGCCGTAGAATCTCGCCATCGGTACGGCAAATCCAAGTGTCATACCGTTCATAAATCCAATTAGTAAATTAGAAAGTACGCTGGTTCCTCCTACGGCTGCCAATGCTTCTTCTCCCAGATAGGTGCCCACGATACGGGTATCTGCCAGGGAATAAAACAGCTGGAACAGATTCCCGAAAAAGATAGGTATGGCAAACAACACTAAGGTTTTAAATACAGGTCCTTTTGTCAGGTCTTTCATGATAACTCTCTCACTTCTTTTGTCAAATCCTTAATAACTTCGGACGCAATAATAAGTCCTGCCACCGACGGCACAAAAGCGGTACTGCCCGGTGTCCCACGGCGTTTTGCTACAGGATCTACCTCCTCCAGTGCAACCTTCGGCACAATCGGCTGCTCCTTGGAATAAACAACTTTCACACCCTTGATTCCCCGGTCCTTTAATTCTTTCCGCATAACCTTGGCAAGCGGGCACACGGAAGTTTTGGAAATGTCCGTCACCTCCAGCTCCATCGGATTCAGTTTATTACCGGTACCCATACTGCTGATAACCGGAACTCCTGCTTCTTTAGAAAACTGAATAATTGCAATTTTCGCCGTTACCGTATCCACTGCATCCACCACATAAGCATATTCACTGAACTCATATTCTTCCTTCTTCTCCGGGAGAAAAAATTCCTGCCGTAGGGTAACTTCCGCCTTGGGATTGATGGAAAGAATACGGTCCCGCATCACTTCCACTTTTGGCTTGCCGATGGTATCCACCGTTGCAATAATCTGGCGGTTTAAATTGGATACGGACACTGTATCGTTATCGATTAAATCAAACTTGCCGATACCGCTTCTTGCCAGTGCTTCCACCGCATAACCGCCAACACCGCCGACACCAAACACTGCCACCTTGGCGTTTTGTAAAATTTCCATGGCGTCACCGCCAATCAGTGCTTCTATTCGCGAAAACTGCTCTGTCATACTAATTTATTTTCCTTTCTACGGTGTTACCCGGTTAATATCTCTTGGAAATAACGAGGAAAGACGTACATTTTCCTGATTCAAAAGCTTTGCAGTCAAACGCTCCAGCCCGATACCAAGACCACCGTGGGGCGGCATACCGGCTTTATGCATCATCAGGTAGCTTTCAAACGCAGCCGGATTCATACCCCTGGCTTCCATCTTTGCCACCTGTTCCCTGTAGTTGTGGATACGCTGTCCCCCCGTGGTGATTTCCAATCCGCGGAACAACAGGTCAAAGCTTAAAGTCTCTTCCGGATTTTCTTTGCTGTCCATGGCATAGAACGGACGCTTTGCACTTGGATAATGGGTTACAAAAACAAATTCACTGCCGGTCTGCTTCTTAATAAGTTCACACAGCAACTTTTCTTCTTCCGGCTCGAAGTCGTGGCTTTCTTTAAATTCCCGGTGATAAGCTTTTGCCACCAGTTCCTTGGCTTCCGAAAATTTTATCGCAGGAATTTCAGTAATCTCCGGTAGCTGCACCTTAAGAAGGGACAGCTCCTGTTCGTATTGTTCCTGTAAAAACGCCATGATATACTTAAGCATTGCCGTTTCCATCTGCATTATTTCTTCAAAGCTTTCAATGAAACCCATTTCAAAGTCCACACCGGTGTACTCGTTTAAATGCCTTGCCGTGTCATGCTTTTCTGCCCGGAATACCGGTGCTATCTCAAACACACGCTCAAACACACCCACCATCATCTGCTTGTAAAACTGAGGACTTTGGGCAAGATACGCCTGCTTTCCAAAATAGTCCAGTTTGAAAATATTGGCACCGCCTTCGGCTCCTTCCGACACAATTTTCGGAGAATGGATTTCCGTAAACCGCTCCCGGTGCATAAATTCCCTCACTGCACGGCAAATGCCCTCCTGTATTTTAAAAATAGCACGTTCCTTTTCATTTCGCAATGTAATCGGACGATAATTTAATAAATTTTCCAAAGAAGTGTCCACCCGCTTGTTATTGATTACAATCGGGGACAGTTCTTCCGGCCGGGATAATACTTCTGCAGAAAGCATCTGCAGTTCGTACCCCACTTTGGAACGTTCTTCTGCAACTACATTTGCTGTAATCCGTACTGCACTTTCCTCCTGCAAAAGCTCCAACGGAAATTCGCTGAATTCACTGCTGTACACGCACTGTACTACCGCTCGTTTTGTCCTAATCAGCACAAACGCAAAGTCACTCATTTTACGGATTTTGTAAACCATGCCGTGTATTTTCACGGTAGTTCCGATATAATTTTGTAACTGCTCTGCTTCCGCAACCTGTAACCTGTTATTTTTGTTTTCTTCACTAATATACTTCATTACTGATTCCTCCATCTTTCATAAACTTATTCTTCTATGATAAAGAAACCGGATATGATTTCGCCGATTAGGGCCCATTAATCAGAAAAGACCACACCCGTTTCCCTATTCCCGGTGTGGTCTTGCTATTTATTATGCCACACAGGTACAACACAAATAGCGCATGTACCTGTGGATGTTAGTCCAAAGCTACATGCGCTGTCTATCGTCGTCCCTGTTCAGTTTTGCAAACTGAAGATTTCTCATGATAACAGCCTCGTTTCTTAATTTGAAACCGAGTTTATCACTTAATTTTCCGTTTGTCAAATGTTTTTTCAGATTTTTTTCAAAGTTCCGTAAATAAATACGCTTATACCAGAGTATATTCAGACAAGGTTTTTGCCATCAGACGGAAATAATGCAACCGTTCCGTGTTCCACACATAGCGCTTGTTATTTACCGCTTCAAAGCTAAGCACACACGGATGCCCCTTTCTGTCGTTAAACGGCACCTGCAGACAGGCAGACAGTCCTTGGTTTTTCATTAACTGATACACCGTTTCATCGATTGGAGCTATAGAAAAAATATCGTTAATTACCGCTTCCGAATTTTTGTAAAGATTTTTCCAGTATTCGCTGAGGATATATTGTTCCGTTTCCGCAATCACTTCTTTGGACGGAACCTTCTGTCCGGCCATATGAAGTACTTTTCCTGCTGCTCTGTCGTATACTGCAATTCTTGCTATTTCAAAGTTTTCGAGATAATCATCCAATAACCGTTCCACCGGATAGTCTTCCCGACGAGCTACTTTATCCATAATAACACAAAGAATTTCACCCTGACTCATGTCACCGCGGTTATTGATTCTTGTTTGGGAATGACTGCTGTTTTTAATTGCAGAGATGTCTCCATGCAACTCTTTACTGTATATGATATAACGGTTTCTTCCTTTTTCCTTGGCGCGGTACAATGCAAAATCCGCCAAAGCAAACAGTTCCTCATAATTTGCCGCATCCTTAGGATAAGCCGCACAGCCGATGGAAAGAGTTACTGTTGGCTGTCCCGGCACATCCGGAGGGAATAAGCCGCAAATGGTATTTTTGATGCTGCGAAGTCTTGGTCTTGCACTTTCCAAGTCGTAAGCATCATAAAACAGAATCATAAATTCATCACCGCCGATTCTGCCGACCAAACCGTCATCGCCAACTTCATCTGCCAGAACAGATGCCACCTGCCGGATAATATTGTCACCGGTCATGTGACCGAATTGATCGTTTACCTGCTTAAAATGGTCGATATCCACAATCGCAAGGGTAACATCCTGGCGCTTTTCCACATCCACTGTACGGATTACCATATTGGTAATTTCACCCTTGGCCAAAAGACCGGTTAAGGAATCAATTTCGATTTTTCTGGTGTCGCTGTAGGTGCGTTCCATGTATTCATGAATATAACCTACTGCCATGGTATATGTACCGTTTTCGTACAAGCCCGCACATTTAATAATGCTGTGGCGGGTGTCGCTTTTTACATTTTTTACGCTTCCGTCTACCTTGATAAACAAATACCGGCTTCCATTGCGTAATCCGCTGATAAATTCACTGATTGCATTACTGTCCTCTGTTACCTGCTCCAAATTTTTTTGCAGCTGACTTAAAGACATACGCTGGCAGGAAGTATGCGCGCCGGTTCCCGTAATAATTTCTACTTCATCCCGGTTCGGATAATATACAAATGCATCATCACCGTACAAACCATGGATTGCTTCATTCACTACACTTCGTTTATCCAACAGTTTTTCGGATTCCCGAAGCATTTCAATATCCAGTAGTGTAATTTCTACATTATCCGATGCAGAAACATCCTGCAGCTTTGCATAACACGGAATCGGTGTTCCGTCCAGTTCCACAATATGCACAACGAACCAATCCTGATAGCCTGCTTCGACATTACGGATAAATTTTGCCCTGTCGTCTTCATGCACCAGACGGTCAAAGGAAAAATAGAATCTGGTATCTGCCAGAAACTCATAAAATGCCGTATCTGCCGAAATAACATCTAACCGATATTTATTTATAATTACTTTATGCTTCTTGGAATTAAACATGGTTTTATTCTATTCCTTTTAACAAATTCTCATAAAAATATATACACACAGTTATTATACCAGTTTTACAGATGTTTTCCAACAAAAATTTCCGAAAACTCTACAGCTTCTTATACAACGTAAACCACATGGTAAGAAAGCAGGCAAGTCCCCCGATGATATTGGAAACCGGTTCCGCCAAAAACACGCCGTCCACTCCAAAGCCGCATATCGGAAGTAGCACCGTAAGCGGCGTTACGATAATCACCTTACGAAGCATAGAAAAGAACACTGCCTGCTTTTTCTTTCCCAACCCCTGGAAGGTAGACTGACCGGCAAACTGAAATGCCATAAACACAAAGCCGAAGAAATAAATCTTCAGTGCCCTTGCACCTTCGGAAATCGTCATTGCATCTTCCGAAAAAATCTGCATCAGCTGCTTCGGAAGCAGAAGCACAACCAGCCAGGCAAGCACGGTATATACACTGCCAATCAGTGTCATGAAACGGATGCCTTCCTTTACCCGGCCATTTTTTCCTGCTCCATAATTAAAGCCCAGAACCGGCTGGGAACCGGTACTGATACCCATTACCGGAAGCATCACTAGTTCCCTTACGGAATTTAAAATGGTCATAATGCCCACATATAAATCTCCACCGTATATCTGCAGGGAATTATTGCAAACAACCTGCACCAGGCAGTTAGAAGCCTGCATTACAAAAGATGTAATGCCAAGTCCGGCAATGGAAGCTACCCGCTTTGCAGAAAGACGCAAACTTTCGATTTGCAGGCGCAGAATCGCCTTTTCCCCGGTCAGAAATTTCAACACCCAAACCGCTGAAACCATCTGGCTGAGCACCGTTGCCAATGCCGCCCCGGCCACACCCATATCAAAAGCAAAAATAAAAATCGGGTCCAATATAATATTGATAACCGCACCAAGAATTGTAGTTACCATACCAAACTTCGGAAAGCCTTGGGCATTAATGAATCCGTTCATGCCGGTAACCAGCATGGAAAATGCCGTACCAAACAAAGAAATTTTCAAATACTCATTGGCATACACATAAGATGCTTCACTGGCACCGAATAAAAAGATAACCGGCCGGCGGAAAACATAGCATACCACCGTTAAAATCACTGCAGAAATCATTAGCAAACTGAACGCATTACCCATAATGTGTTCCGCTTCTTTTTCGTCTCCCTTACCTCTGGCAATAGAAAACAGTGGCACTGCCCCAATGCCGAACAAACCGGTAAATGCCATAATCAACACCGTAATCGGAAAGGTGATACCGACTCCGGTCAGTGCCAGTTCCCCGACATCCGGCAGATGTCCTATGTAAATACGGTCCACCAGATTATATAGCATTTGCACAATCTGAGCCAGGGTTAAAGGAATTGCCTGTTCAATAATTCTTTTCTTTACAGAGCCTTGTGAAAAATCGTTCATGATGTCAGTCCTTCTTTTGCTAATCATTCATTTTACTTAAAATTACGCTTTCCAGCGTGTCATGTTGCGCTCGAATTTCTCTGTGTATACTTTCTTTAATTCTTCCGCAGAAATGCCGTAGCAAAGTAACACATCATTGTAATACATCAGCACATCTGCCAGTTCCTCCACCAAATCCTTGCGAAGTTCTGTATCACTGCAAGCCTTGGTTCCACCGTTTTTCTTTACGATATCAATCACTTCGCCGATTTCACCAATCATCCAAAGCAGCTTATTCTGTCCGGTTTCCGGGCCGATAGGCTCCCAGATGGTTTTATAATGCTCTTGCAGTGTTTTCTGCATAGTGAGCATTTCATTTATGGTAAACTCGTTTAAACTTGTTTCTTCATTTTCCTTAATTTCGCAAAGCAAATTATACAGTGCATCTTGTGATAATACTCCGCGTTTTAGTTCTTTTGGTAATTCCCCTCGTTCGTCTGCTTCATAATCAGCCAGCCACTGACCGCTGTCCATGTAATCTGTAAGAGTAGCAATTTTTTTACGCAGTTCATCACTACTTTTCAACTTATCCGGAGCATTCCGTAGCGCCTCCGCAACTTCATCCATGTACTGCTCCATTTGCTGAATTCTATCAATGATACCTGTTTTATTCTCCATATCAACACTTTCCTTTACTTTTAACTCATATTTGTCCTTTCACCTTTCATCATTTTACCACATTTTTATCAAAATGAATACTACTATTGATACACAAAAAACAGCAGGCCTGCATTTCGCAAAACCTGCCGTTTTCTCTATATACCGTTATTTTCCTGCCAAAGCTTTTACTTCCTGGGCCGATAAACAGGTGTTATAGATTGCTACATTATCCATCTTGCCGCAAAAATCCGGATCCTTGTAATAAGAGCCTCCCAAATAATTGTTGGTTGCCACCTTAAAAGTATCCATAATCATCTTATAATTACCTTTACCGGTCTGCACCTGTGCGCCGTTAATATACGTGCACATCTGCTTTTCCGTAATGGTTATCGTAATGGTATACCAGGTATTCTGCGCGGAATTCTGGCTGAAGTAGCTCCATACATACGGTGCCTTGATATCTGCACCATAATAACCGACCTTCGTATTATTTACATCATCCGTTACACTGCTGAAGCCCTGGGTAAAATGATAGCCGTAGGTTTTACAGCCACCTCCGATGGTACCATCGCCAAGCATAAATATCGGTGTCCAGTCAGTTTCATATTTATTTACCAGAATATCTGCTGTTAAGGTAATTCCGTCCGAGAAATCAAATCCGGTAATATCCGGGATTTTTGCATAAGTTTTATTATAAGAGGAGGCTGTTTTTGCAAGACTTAATGCACCGTCCTTGACCTTGGCATCGCCTGCCAACTCAATTCCCTTGGTATCGTCAAAAGTCAGCTTTACTACCGGTTCCTTATCTACCGCAGAAAAATCGGTAGCCGGTGCACCGTCCTCTTCTACAACACGTTCTTTATACTCTGTGCCCTCTGCACATTTTACGCCCCAGATGGTTTCATTATTGTTACCAATCGCGGTAAAGGTCATCACCAGGCTGCTTGCCGGACGCTCATCATGCTGCTGAAAGAACACGCCCTTGAAGGTAACGCCATCCATTACCAGTGTTGCCAGATAGGTACCCTCTTTTTCCTCCCAGATGCCGGTATGATCACCGGTAATGGTACCGTCTTCTTTCAGTACAATAATGTCAGGATACTTTACGCCCGCACCATCAGAGCCGGTACCGTGATTGATAAATTCGTAAACACCTACGATGTCACTCTTTTCATAGCCGGTGGCAGAAATCAAATCGTTGCGATTTTCAAATACTGCCGTTACCGGCCATCCGTCTTCGTTGATAAACTGCTGATGTACTCTCATTTCAAAGCCTTCGCCACCGGTTTCAAAACGGGTGTGATAGAGCAGATATCTCTGGCCGTCCTCATCAATAAAAGCAGAGTTATGACCCGGAGAGCGGTATCCGCGGCTTCCGTTGGATAAATTATAGTTACCCATTACCTTAATACCAATCTGATACTGGTTAGCATGTCTGGATTCAAAAGCGGCGTTATTTCCCGCTGCATCCAGATATGGTCCCTGCGGATTCTTTGAGCGAAACAAGCGCATATTATATCCGCTGACAGAATCTAAGTAGTTATAGGTAGTGTATAAGTAATAATATCCGGTTGCTTCATCATACAAAACATACGGACCCTCGCCGGAAATCGTAAATCCGCCGGCAATACGAGTACCGAAATACTTATCGATAACTCTGCCGTCTTCGGTTTTTCCGTCTTTGCCCGGATAAATGGCATCACCGGTAGCCGGATCAATTTCCAACAGGTAAATTCCGCCGGACCAGGAACCGTAGCACATCCACATGCGGCCTTCCGTGTCAGTAAAGATTGTCGGGTCAATGGCATTTGGAGCATAACTGGTGTTATAATTTGCAACACCCCACTGGGTGTTATATTCCCCTTCGATGCGTCCCGCTGCCATCAGTTCATCGATATTGGTATTGGTCCAGATTTTATCAATATTACTCTTGGCATCCTTGGCGCTCACCTGAGTAAAACCGGAATACACAATGGTTCCTTTATAGGTGAACGGACCTTCCACCGTGTCTGCCACGGCATAGCCGATAGCAGACCGGCAATAGGTAGAGGAGACCGAATAATACAGCAGATAAGCACCTTTGCTGCCGTCGTCGTTTACATAGTGTTCGTTATATACGATATCCGGAGCCCATACGGCAAACCCGCCCTTACAGTCGGAATCATTTTCGCCGGCCCAGTCAAAGGATTCTGCAAGATTAGCGGACAAATCACCATACAACGTATTTTTCTTTTTGTTATACCCGTTGGTAAACACCTTCCAGTCCGCCAGATCATCGGACTTGGCGGAAGTAATATGGGTACCGAATACATAATAGGTTACTTTTCCGTTTTCATCCACATCCCGGAAAATTGACGGGTCATGTACCGAAACATGAGATATTTTATCTTCTTTTACTGCCTTCCATTCCGCCTGTTCGGTCACTGCTCCAAGGACAACCACAGGTTCCTTGTCCTTTTTTGTGTTTTCTGCCTGCTTCGTAACTTCCTGCGTTTGTTCTTCCGGTGCTTTATTACAACCTGTTATTCCAAGCAGCAATGCAACAGTTGCCAAAGCAAGCATCCCTTTCTTCCAATTCTTTTTCATTCTTTTTCTCCTCCATTTTCTGCACAATGTCTGTCCAGATTCTCTCTTACTTTTTTTAACAGAGAAAACAACATCTGTTGTTCCTCTGCAGTAATTCCTTCAAAGGTTTCATCTTCGATAGTTTCCATCAGCCAAAACACCTTTTCAGCCATATCTTTTCCGGATTCTGTGAGACATACTTTAAACGCACGCTTGCCTCCTGATACCTTGGTTTCCTCCCGGCGGATATAACCCTTTTTCTCCAGTCCGTCTAACATTACCGTCATGGAAGAAGGTTTAATATCGCAGGCCTTTGCCAAATCCTTTTGTACACAACCGTCGATGAAGCGGAGCATATATAATACCTTTGGCTGTCCGTCCGACAAATTCAACTCCTGAAACCCTTTTCTGCTGCGATTCCAGTGAGACTTTTGGGTATCCATTAAAGATAAAAATAAAATTTCACGCATATCTGTAACTCCCTACATTTATTTGCATCTATTGTTATTTATAAATTCATATACCATTTCTGTCATCACCCGGTTGCCTTCCGGAGAAAAGCCATGGCCTTCACCTTCAAACACCTCCAAACGGACATGCTCGTAACTGTCTACCATCCGTTCACTGTATCCCATTTCTACAATCGGGTCTTTGTCACCGTGCATAATAAGTACATTGTTTTTGTATTTTCCGACCTTAGAGAAAACATCATAACCATGAAAGCTTTCAAAAAAGCCACGTCCCAGCTTCATACCCCAAAATTCCAGTTCATCCGGGATATCTGCCTTATCTGCATATCGTTCCGTCCAGTTGTCCGGAATACAAAAAGCAGGGAACAATAGCATCATGCCTCTGATTTCTTCACTTCTTTCATCGCAGGTTAATGCCGTTACCAGACCGCCCTGACTGCCGCCAAAGGTAAACATGTTGTTTGTGTCGGTTTGCGGAAGTTCCTTTACATACGCAAGCACTGCCTTTAGATTTTCTACTTCCGAGAAAATAGTCATATCTGTGGTAGGCATGCCGCTGACATCTCTGGTGGAACCGCCGCAGAAGGTGTAACACAAGGAAGCAACTCCTCGCTCTGCCAGATATTTTGCCGTTTCATCAAAATCCATTTTAAAACCATTATAGCCATGGCTGAATACCATCACCGGAAACTTACCCTCTTTCTTAGGCGTATATAGTATTCCATCTGTTTCCCACTGCTGAAAAGGTATTTTTATTTCCCTGATTTCTATTTCATTCATGCGGTGTTCCCTCCTTGATTCATATTCTAATTAGAGTTCTAATTTATTATAAAAGAAAAAACGGAATATGTCAACATACTCCGTCTTTACATTAACTTTAAGCCTGTTCAAAAAATTCTGCGATTTGTCCCATCAGCTCTTCATTGCTGACACTGCTTTTTGTTTTATCTACATTAGCAAAAAACTCTGCTTTATCTTCTTCCGTTAACTGATTTCTGGTTTTCTTCAGCAAGTCCCTGTACTGCTCGCTGATTTGGAAGCCGTATTCTCTTGCCGCCACTTCATAAAGTACATCCAAGTGCCCGTTTTGACCTTCCTTTTCCCATAACAGATACTGCACCTTCGGATTCGTAATTTCTTCTTTGCAGGAAATAGTAGCAGCTCCTTCCAGCTTTACCGTAGGATCCTTACTGCCGTGTACTAGAAGTACCGGAATATCTGCTTTGTTGATTCCGGCAACCGCAGTAATTTTTAACTTATCGCCAAACATAAGCTGCTGATGAAGGTACATAAACGGAGCAAATACATAAGCAAATTTCCCTACCATCCGCTTTCCCCACTCAAAAATCATTTTCTTCGGATTGCTGAAGCCGGAAACACTGACTACCGCATTGACTTTATGATTGAAATTCAGAACGGCACATACCGAATATCCGCCCCAGCTGTGCCCAAACAGATACACCGGTAGACCGGATAACCTGCTCTCGTTTTCAATAAAAGTAAGAGCTGCATCTAAATCTTCTACTGCCTGAGGCAATCCCACACAGTTCTTCCCTTCACTTAAGTGATATCCTGTATTGTCATATGCAAACACCCGGTAACCGTGTTTTACAAAATATAAGATTTCATTCAGATACCCTTCTGCACCTCCGCCCAGGCCGTGTACCACTACCACAAGGCCCTTCGTATTTTCAGCGCCCAGCAGATAGCCCTGCAGCATATTCTCTCTGGAACGGAATTTCAGAAGTTCCGCCGGATATTCCCTTTTCACATCTTTGAATTGTACCAGGGAAGAATAGTTCGGACGCTCTACACGTTTAAATATTTTATCAATAATTATCTTAACTACACAAAAAATAATGATGCAAGTGAGCAGGACAACCGCCAATGCAATGCCTGCAATCTGCCAAATCTCCACGATATGTTTCCTCGATTCCCCTCTTTATGGATTGACGATATTCCGTTCTTCCCCGTTTAAAAATGCCTTTATATTCTCATACACACCCTGTACGCAGCGGGTTCTTGCTTCCACGCTTGCCCAGGCAAGATGCGGTGTAATAATCAGTTTATTACTGTCCTTTAATTTACTTAAAGGATTACTAAGTTCCAACGGCTCTTTTTTCAATACGTCCAGACCGGCCGCCTGAATCTCTCCATTTACCAATGCCTCATATAAAGCTGTATTGTTAACCACCGGGCCTCTTGCCACATTGATAAGAACCGCACTCTTTTTCATCTTCTTCAAGGCTTCTTCATCAATCAGATTTCTCGTCAGGTCACTGAGCGGACAATGTAAGGACAGCACATCACTTTCTGTCAGCAACGTGTCGAAATCCACCTGCGGATACGATTTGCAACTGCTTGTTCCGGTAATGGAGTGGAACATCACGTTACAACCAAAAGCCGTAGCAATTTTTGCCACCCTTCTGCCGATATTACCCATGCCGATAATGCCCCAGGTTTTTCCGGTTAATTCATAAAATGCCGGATAAAAACTGGAAAATCCGCTCTGAGCGCTGTAAGCTCCGGTTTTTACAAAGTTGTCGTAGTGCATGAGCTTTTGACTAAGTGCTAATGCCAATGTGAAGGTATGCTGTGCCACCATATCGGTGGAATAATCGCGCACGTTTGCCACCTTAATGCCGCGGGAATTGCAATAGTCCAAATCACAATTGTCATAACCGGTTGCCAGTTCGCAAATTAGCTTAACGTTTGGTGCATCCTTTAAGGTTCTTTCATTCATTGGGGACTTATTTATGATAATAATATCAGCATCTTTGACACGCTCTCTGATTTCTTCTTCCGTTACGGTATTTCCGTAAATGGTTACATTGCCAAGCTCGTTCCAGCAGTCCACAGAAATGTCGGTGCCGGCAGTATTACGTTCCAGTGATACAATGTTCATGGTTTACTCTCCATCCGTTAATAGAATCTGTTCCTTATCAACCAGTTTTCATTGTATTACGTTATGTTTATAAAATCAACAGATTTTCTCTATTTTACCACTGCAGCTACAATCCCCGCAGCCATCAATAAAATTACAACTGCCATATTTGTTATTCTCCTCACTTATTTTAAGCGTCCCTTATTCTCCCTTTTTTGCTCCCAAGGTACCAAGTACCGTATAAAATATCACATTTGCCACAAGCACTGCTGCCAGTGCGCCCTGAAACATCAAAATGTTTCCAAAGCCAAAGATTACCCCGAATATCAGCTGAATAACCAGGCAAAACAACCAGAGCACGCCACCATACATAGCCAGCAGCTTCCACTTACTTAAAATAAAAGGCCAGGTTCTTATTGGGAAATATGCCGCCCGGCTAAGTCTGCGGATTGTACGGTTGCTTGCGCTCACTTCCCAAAATAACGGGCCTGCCAAAACGCCGGCGGACAAACAGCCAAACAAGACCGCCACAGCCACCACTCCAGGCACCGGCATCAAGCCCACAAAACCTACAATGCCAACTACCAAAAACAATCCCACAATTAAAAACAACATATAATTTCCGGAAAGTATTTGACGGTCAAAGGCTTCCTCCGGTGTTTTGGCACCCTTGGAAAATTCCGCCATACTGCTTTTATTACTTATCATTCCTTTGCCGCCTCCTTTCTATCCGTCATTTTATCGTAATTGTAAATCACATCTTCCAGTTTTACGGTGCCGCGACCTGCCGCTTCCCCGTGCAAGTCCCTCATATAATCACGGTACAACTCACAGAGTTCTTCCTTACTCTCGTAAAATTTCATGCAGCCACCCTCGATAAACGCCACATAGTCGGCCACTTTATCCAAATCTTCCGTTACATGGGTAGAAATAATGACAGAAACCAGCTCCTTTTCCACCGCTTCCTGCAGTAAATAATAAAACTCCCTGCGGAATACCACATCCAGACCGCCGGTTGCTTCGTCCATCAAAAGAAGCTTTGGGGAATGGGCAAGAGCAAAGGCCAGCTGGAATTTCATCCGCATACCGCGGGATAAATTCCGGTAGGTAGTCTCCCTGCTCAGCTCAAACCGTTTCAAATACTCATGGAATTTCTCCATATCAAAACGCTCATAAAATGCTCCCAGTAAGATACCATTCATTTCCAATGTCACATCGGTTAAAAACGGCTGTTCTTCCATTAACACACCGATTTCCTGTTTTGCCGCAATCGGGTCCGCCTTGGCATCAATTCCGTTAATGATAACACTTCCGCCGCTGGCAGTTTCCGGATGAATCAGCTGCTTGATTAACGTGGTTTTTCCGGCACCGTTTCTTCCGGTAAGCCCAAGGATATACCCAGGCTCCAGCGAAAAAGATACTTCCTTTAAGGTAAAAGAGAAATACTTTTTCGTTAAGCCTTTTACTTCTAATAAATTCTCCATATTCCCTCATTTCTGCCGGATACCCGGCACAAAACTTTACTGTTCTTCGTCATAGAGCAACTCCAGCATATCCATCATATTATGCTTGGAAAGCTCCGCCGACTTACACTCTTTAATCAGCTCACTCATGTGCTTTTCAATATCCTGGATTTTCTTTTCTTTTAGCATTTCCAGCTTTCTGGAGCTTACAAAAAAGCCTCTGCCCGGCACGGAATAAATCAGTCCCTGTTCTTCCAGCTCCTCGTAAGCACGCTTCGTTGTAATTACGCTAATCTGCAAATCCTTGGCAAGCCCACGAATAGAAGGCAGGGGCTCCTCTGCCTTTAACTCCTGCCGAAGTATGGCATCCTTGATTTGCTGCTCTATCTGCTCATAAATCGCCGCATTACTATGCTCCGAAATAAATATCTTCATGAATAATCCTCTCTTCTAACTGCATTATGCCTGCTGCTTCAGCTGTTCCGCATTGGCCCACATACTTCTGCGCGGTGCTTTGCTATGTTCATCAAACCGTACCCAGTTCGCTGCATCCGCACGAAAAATGTACATTACCAGATACAGGCACAAAATCACTAAAGCCTTTATTTTTGCATGTTCATTGCAGTCCATAAACATTCCTATCATCATGCTGGTAAACAATAAAACTACACTGTAAACATTGTAAATAACAATCCGCACTTTTCTTCCCTTTGGAATACAGTCATCCAAAAAATTAGTTCCCTCCGGTTTACTGTAACCGTACAGTGCCGTGAAAGAATACCACTCCACCGTTACTAAAAGGAACAGCAGAATAATCACACCACGTTCCCAGAATATCTCAGCACCGCAAGCATCCAAGATAATCGCGGACACTCCGGAAACCAGCACCATCCATGCCACCTGGTGATTGGTGCGTACCTTCAGGTAATACACAATATCTTTTGTAGAAAGCGGCAAATAATTAAACGAACCTTCTGCCAGAGCACTCAAGGACATAAACACCCAAATTACAAAATAATACATACCGGCCGCATTATAGTCATCCGGTTCATTTATATACGGCAAAATGAAAAATCCTAAATACATGAGCAGTATCAAAATTGCCTTCCAACCCAGTACCAAATCCTTAAAATCTGCCCACAGCATGCGATATGCCATTTTTCTGATTTTCTTTTTCTGTTCTATTTTTTCAGTCCAATCCATGTTATTATCCTCCCTCTTATGCGCCCATACCGTTCTGAATATTCGCATATTCTGCAATGCTCTTTTTCTGTCCGTATAAATAACAGAGTAAGTCTTCAATGGTTGGTGCTTCCACCGCGTCTGCAAACGGGAACGGTCCATCCTCTGTTTTTACCAGTCCCTCACTGTAGGTTTCACGGTCAAGTCTGCCAATCAGGCGGCTCTTCATGCAGTCCAACTGATGTTTGCTGCCCTTTACCATCCGATACTGACTCATCAGTGCTTCCTTTTCTTCAAACACCACCTGCTTGCCCTTTTCCAGTATGAGCAGGTAATCTGCCATGCGGTCTAACTCCTCGGTCAAATGAGTGGTCCAGATGACGTTTCGGTTACCACGCTCCATATATTCTCCTATGAGCTGGTATAAATCCTTTCTTGCGAAGCTGTCCAAAGATGCAGTCGGTTCATCCAAAAACAACACCCTGGAATCATAGCTGAAAGCAAATGCCATCTGCACCTTTAATTTCATACCGGTGGATAATTTCTTCATCCTCTTTTTGAATGGTATTTCCAGTTTTTCCAGTAATTCCAGGTATTTTTCTTTATTAAAGTCCTTGTAAAACGGACCGTATATATCACCGATATCTTTGGCCGTTACCGTGTCGGTAAACGGAAACGCTTCCAATACAAAAGCACATTGTCTGCGGTAATCCACCCGTTCTTCACCATCGGTTCCGCCGTCTTTACCGTTTATGCGGATGCTTCCGCCATCCTTGCAGTCACCAAACAACATGGACTGGAACAAAGTGGACTTACCGGAACCGTTGCGACCAACCACACCAAGTATGTAGCCTTCCGGTAACTCAAAGTCAATTTCTCCCAGTGTAAAATTATTACGCTTTTTTGTAAACTGTTCTACTTTTACTCCCATACAAACCTCCGTATAAACTATGATACTGTATTTGTTTTCTCCCGACTGTATATGAACTGTTCATTCACTGTATATATTATATATACACAGTTTATGTACAAATGTCAAGAGGTATTCTGAAAAAATTAATTTTCCGCGTTCTTTATTAAAAGACTATAAACTCCCTTGAAATTGCGGTTTTTACCCCCTACAATAAGGGAAACGTGCAAAATGGCACAAAGAAAACGGAGAAAAAAATATGAGTAAAGTTATCGGAATCGATTTAGGAACCACTAATAGCTGTGTTGCCGTAGTGGAAAACGGCGAACCAGTCATCATCCCTAATGAACTGGGACAGCGCACCACCCCAAGTATTGTTGCCTTTACCAAAGCAGGTGAGCGGTTAGTGGGTGAAGTTGCCCGCCGCCAGCTTGCCACCAATGCAGAGCGCACCATTTCCTCGGTAAAGCGCCACATGGGAACAGAATGGCACCAAATCATTGACGGCAAAGAGTATAAGCCACAAACCATCAGCGCCATGGTGCTGGCCCAGTTAAAAAAGAGTGCCGAAAGCTTCCTTGGCGAGCCGGTACAGGATGCAGTAATCACAGTCCCTGCCTACTTTAACGACGCCCAGCGTCAGGCCACCAAGGACGCAGGACGAATCGCCGGATTAAACGTGCTTCGTATTATCAATGAGCCAACCAGCGCCGCCCTGTCCTACGGTCTGGACCACGGCGATGCCCAGAAACTTATGGTATATGATCTAGGCGGCGGTACCTTTGATGTGTCCGTCATCGAGATTGCAGACGGTGTAATTGAAGTACTGGCTACCGCCGGCAACAACCACTTGGGTGGCGATGACTTCGATGCCAGAGTAACAAATTACCTGGTTCAGGAATTTAAGAAAGAACACAAGGTGGATCTTTCCCGAGACATGACTGCCTATTACCGCATAAAGGAAGCGGCTGAAAAAGCAAAGAAGGAACTGTCCACTGCAGAAACCACCAACATCAATCTTCCGTTCTTAACCCAGATAAAAGGCGAACCGGTGCACATGGATATCAACTTATCCCGTGCTAAATTTGAAGAGCTGGTACACGATTTAATTGACCGCACCGTAGGTCTGGTGCATCAGGCCCTGTCCGACGCAGGCGTGTCCACCAACGAGCTGTCCAAAGTGCTTTTGGTTGGCGGTTCCACAAGAATTCCTGCCGTACAGGCAAAGGTTCGGCAGCTTACCGGAAAAGAACCGTCCCGCAACATCAACCCGGACGAGTGCGTTGCCCTTGGTGCGGCAGTACTTGGCAGCACCTTACAAGGAAATTCCCTGATTGCCAAGGGCACCGGCAAAGACCTTCTGTTACTCGACGTTACACCAATGAGTCTTTCCATTGAAACCGTAGGTGGCGTTGCCACCCGCCTCATCGAGCGCAACACTACTATCCCAACCCGCTATGCCAAGGTATTTTCCACCGCAGCACCATATCAAAGCAATGTGGATATTAAGGTTCTGCAGGGTGAACGCCCAATGGCTGCCGACAATAAACTCATCGGCAACTTCCGCTTAAAAGGCATCCGTAAAGCACCTGCCAGCGTACCGCAGATTGAAGTTACCTTTGATATTGACGCCAACGGTATTTTAAAGGTTTCCGCCAAAGATTTAGACACCATGAAGGAACAATCCATCACCATCACTGCCTCCGACAGAATGTCTGATATGGAAGTGGAACAGGCCATGCGGGACGCGGCAGAATACGCCGACCTGGACGCCCTCCGTATGGAAGCCCTGGAGCTTTCCAGAAAAGCACAGACCACCTGGTCCAAGGCCCAGCAGTTATTAAAGGAAGAGAAAAAGACCATGGACAAAAACCGCAGGAAACAGTTAAAGAAAGACTCCGATGCCTTGCAAAAAGCTCTGTCCAGACTTCGTGTAGACAAGGTCACACCGGAACAAATTGAAAATATACGACAGGCAAAAGCACAGTTAGAAAACGCTTTAGGATAGCTGAGAAAACGAAAGACCAGCCAGCGGCAACCTGATTTGCCATTGGTTGGTCTTTCTAATTTCTAAATTATCTTTCTGTTCCTACAAAGAACAAAGCCATGGTACCCGGACCCGAATGTGCCCCGATAATCGGTCCAATATCTGTGATGATTTCAACCTCCGTGCCATACCGGCTCTTTAGTAAATCCCGCAAATATTCCGCATCCTCCAAAGCATCGGAATGGGAAATAAACACCGTGCCGGATTTGCTTTCATCACGAAGCTCCCCATATCTATCCGCAAGTGCAGACAATGATGCCTTACGGCCTCTGCACTTGGAAATTGGTATCAGCTTTCCTTCATTGTCCACATGCATCACCGGTTTTATGGATAACACTGTACCTACAAATGCCGTAGTGGCGCTGACACGTCCGCCCCGTTTCAGATATACCAAATCATCCACTGTAAACCAATGACATATGTTGAGTTTAATATCTTCCAGATAGTCTGCCAGTTCCTCGAGGCTTGCACCGGAATTACTCTTTTGCACCGCAAGATACACATATAAGCCCTGTCCTGCAGAAGCACATAAAGAATCAACAGCGGTAATCTTTCTATCCGGATATTTTTCCTTCAGTTCGTTTGCTGCAATCTGCGATGAATTAAAGGTACTGCTTAATCCGGAGGAGAAGCCTATGTAAAGGATATCTTTTTCTTCTGCCAGAATTTTTTCAAATGCCTCAATAAACACATCCGGGTTGATGGCAGCCGTTTTTGCCACGCCGCCTTCCCTCATACAATTGTAAAATTCTTTAATTGGCATTTCACGACCTTTCCGTTCCACATTGTCCTTTTCAAACCGAAACGTAAGGTCAATTTCCTGCACGCCCCACCGTTGCAAAATCTCCTGAGAAATATCGCAGGCTGTGTCGGTAACAATAACATAATCTTTCATAGTATGATTCCCCTTTTTACAATATTGATTCTATTGTAAAAAGGGAACCTCAACCAAACTTCAACAAATTCTCAAGTTTTGTTGACAAAAGAAAACCTCCGGACTCAAACCGGAGGTTTCATATTTTATCTGCCTTTACACATTATATTTGAAGTAAGAAAAACCTGCAAGAACAAACCAGATTACAGTCAAGCATAAACTCAAAACAGCACTCACCCGATGTTTCTCCATCCAAGCCTGAACCGCACTCAATCCAATGATTACCCCAAACAATATTCTAAATACGAATTCTGCCGCTGTCCAGTGAAATGCAATCATAGCCACACCTAAAATAATCACAACTACTGTTAAAATATTTCTCAGTTTCGGAATATCATATTCCCAGTTAAATTTTTTCATATGTTGTTTTCTCCTTCAGCGCCTTTATCAAATCTTCCGCATTACCGAGCAGCAGTTCTTGTTTTTGTACTATAATGATTTGATTATCATAAATTATTCCAAATAAATCTTTCGTTTCCAAAGCACATTCCATATTTGCATAGGAAATCTTCTTATCGTCTCCTACACCGGTTATGGCCAGTTCGGTATCATAAAAAATCAATCGAAGCTTCTGACCCTCCATAGAAGCATTCAATTTTTCCAGTAATTGTTTCGCCTTTTTTTCCAAAGTTTTTTTCTTTCTGTCCCCTTTACGAAGATACAGTATTCCCAGCACAATAGCAAGAAAACCTGCCACCAATGGCACCGGCAGTTCCTGCGGCTTCATGATTCCCGGCACAAACAGGAAAATTCCCATCACAAGAAACAAACCTCCCCAGCGTCTTTGGCGTTCTTTGCGGCGCTTAAGCTCTGCTTCCGGTGCTCTTGGCACTGCATTTAATTTATCCGTTATCTTCCAAAGGCCGGGAAGCTTTTTTCTGGAAGCAATCTCCACCCGTTTTTGCAGTATCTGTGCTACCTGCGGAAAAAGTGTATTAACATCATATGGTTTCATGGAGAAAATGAAGTTTTTATCTGCCATGGGAAGCCCTCCGTTTCGTTGTTCTTTATGAACATTTTATCACATAGATGTTTATTTAGCAACAAACTCCCTGTTAAAGTCCTACCGGCACCGCACTCTCCACCGCCTACATTTCCTCTGGACATTCCATGCCAAGCAGTCCGCAAGCATCCTTTAACACCTTCTGCACCGCATCCACCAAAGCAAGACGTGCCTGCTTTTCTTCCTCGGAAGCATTTAAAATCGGGCACTCATGGTAGAACTTATTAAAAGCACTTGCCACGGAAATAATGTACCGCGCCACCACCGATGGTTCATAACGCTCCGCCGCACCTTGTACTGCTGCTTCATAGCCGGACAGTGTTTTCACTAATGCATAGCTTGCTTCGTCGGCGAGGTGCTTATAGTTTATAGCAGCGATGTCCGCCAAGGCATTGTCACACGGCATACTATCCTCTGTCTCATCTCCAAATCCTGCCTTCCGCAAAATGCTCTTTGCCCGGGCGTAGGTGTACTGCACATACGGTCCGGTGGTGCCTTCAAAGCTCAGTACATCCTCCCAGTTAAACTCCACGTTCTTAATCCGCTGATTGAACAGGTCATGGAAAATCACAGCGCCGACGCCTACCTGCTTTGCGGTTTCCTCCTTGTTTTGCAAATCAGGATTCTTCGTCTGAATCGCTGCCATCGCCCGCTCCATGGCCTCCTTTAAAATATCCTCGGCATACACAATGTTTCCGGTCCGTGAGGAAAGCTTTGCTCCCGCCATGCTGACCAGACCATATGGCACATGTACCAGGGCATCCTCTGCCCAATCATTTCCCATGAGTTTTACTGCTGTAAATACCTGTTTAAAATGCAACGACTGTTCCAGTCCCGTCACATACAAACACTTTTCAAACCCATAGGTCTGCTTCCGGTACAGCACCGCCGCAATATCCCGAGAATGGTAAATAGAACCGCCGTCGCTCTTGGTAATCAGGCAAGGCGGCATGTCATATGCAGAAAGGTCGATAACGTTGGCTCCCTGGCTTTCGGTCAAAAGATTCTTTTCCTTCAATTCCTCCACCAGCGCCGGCACCTTTTCCCGGTAAAAACTCTCCCCGATGTAAGAATCGAAGGAAATACCAAGCAGCTTGTACACCCGCTCAAATTCCATCAGGCTGATGTCCTTAAACCAGTTCCAAATAGAAAGTGCCTCTTCGTCGTTTTGCTCCATCTTCACAAACCAGTTCCTTGCCTCCTCCATCAAAGAAGCATCCTTATCCTTTTCCTGATTGAATTTCACATAAATCCGCATCAGCTCTTCAATGCCCTTTTCTTCAATTTCTTCCTTGCTGCTCCATTTTTTGTACGCCACAATCAACTTACCAAACTGGGTGCCCCAGTCGCCCAGATGATTGATGCGCACCACGTCATATCCCAGTTTCTCATAAATCTTATACAGGGAGTTACCGATCACCGTGGTCCGCAAATGTCCCACATGAAAGTTCTTCGCGATATTTGGTGAAGAATAATCCATGCACACGGTTTTACCAACGCCCGGCTGCTGTACCCCGTGATTCTCTCCGTTTGCAGTTGTCAGACACTGCTTTACATAAGCAACGCGGTCAAGAAAAATATTGCAGTAACCGTTTACCGCTTCCACTTTTTCAATCCCCAGTTTGTCTGCCTGCGCTGTAAGTCCTGCTGCCAGTTCCTCCGCAATCAGCTTTGGATTTTTACGTAGAGCCTTTGCAAAGGAAAAGCAAGGCAGGGCAAAATCACCCATGAAAGCCTCCGGTGGGGTTTCCATAAGTGTCAGGAACTGTTCGGAAGTAGTTTCCGGAAGCTGTGTAGTTAAATAGTTGCAAATTTGGGTTTTCATAATCTTCCTCCTTATTTTTTGAAAAAGAAAGAACCGCCCTCAAAATGACTTAAAGCCAAATTGATTGCGGTTCTGCATAATTTTATATAAACAACAGCACCGCACGAAAACAAGACGTACACCTTGTAGTCATGCGGCAATTTTGCATGAGCTACAGGAACTTACGTCTGCATCTGCGTCTTAATCTTAAGCTGTTTACATAAAGGTTGTTCATTTTTAGTTACTCCTTTTCCTTGCGGAATGTTGAATGTAATGTAACATAGATGGAATAAAATTGCAAGCTTTATTTTATCTTCTCCGCCCCAATTTCCACCCATGCCGGACGAAACCCACAATTCAACGCAATATTCCAGGAATGATAATTAGACAGACTGGTGCCGTAAAACGGAATATTACCATCTTTCAGAATTTTATTTTTTAACAAAGTTACCAGATAAGTAGCCACACCCTTGGAACGGTATTCCGGCAGTACATCAATGCCAATCTGCAGCCAACCCGGGGCATCCTCGGAGCAGCCTGCCATGCCCATGATCTTATTGCCATCATAGGCATACACTACTATCTTATCCGGGCGATGTGGCAGATATTCGGAACAGATAGCATTGTAGAAACGTTCATCCCCGTAAAATTGTGAAATCTCTTCCTTGTCGAAAAACCATTTCACGGCATAGTTCTTTTTGGGTTCTGTCTGCTCCGCCGGAAGAAACATGTGGTAGGTCTGGGTCAGAGTATAACCAAAGCGGTTCAAATCCTGCTGAAGCGGTAAAAGATTCGGAAGTTCAAAGAGCCAATGACCGGCGCGGTCTTTCATGAAATCTTTTAAAAAGGGATGCAGGCATTCCTCCGCTGTAATCACCGCATTTCCTCCGGTAGTAACCATATGGAAAAAGTACTTTTCTTTGCTGTACATGCGGCGGCCGTCTTGTAATGCAGATACTGTCAGTATGTTTTCCTGTTTGGTGAAATCAGCAGGAGTACAGTTAAATTCCTTTGATAACAATTCATAAAGTTTTTCTCTGTAACTATGTAACATGGTT
>JAGAQI010000012.1 GCA_017622795.1 Lachnospiraceae bacterium | reverse complement strand
TATTATAATGGTAACCGGGTAGTCGGTAAAGAAAAATCTTTCGATAAGGCTTCCCGGGAAGGAGATTTTTGATGGGAAAGAAGAATAGAAAAGGTTGGCTCGGAGTGCTTCGGATAGCGCTAATGATTGTTGCAGTATTTTGTTTCGTGTGGTTTGCTATTCCGTTGTCTTTATCTGTCAGTTTAAATATAGGAAATGTCACCGGCCTTGCGGTATCGGTACTGTTATTTTTTTACGGTCTTTTGATGCCATGGGTACATGGCATATTGGCAAAGTGGCGTAAGCATAAGCTACTTCGCTTCTTACATTGGGGAATTCTAAGCGGAATTGCATTGGTTGCCCTGTTGGTATTAATAGAATCTGCCTGTATGATTGTTGCAGCAAATAAGGAGCCGGAGCCGGGAGCTACGGTGGTGGTACTTGGATGCCGTGTATACGGTGAGAGAGCCAGCCTCTCTATGGTGGAGCGTCTGGATGCAGCATATGAGTATTTGACAGAGCATCCGGAATCTAAGTGTGTGTTGTCCGGCGGTAAAGGAGACGGCGAAAACATCACCGAGGCAGAGTGTATGTACCGGTATCTGGTAAATAAGGGAATTGATGCTTCACGTCTGTATAAAGAAGAAGCATCCACCACAACCAGGGAAAACCTGCTGTTTTCCAAGCAGTTAATAGAGGAACATGGCTTACATCCGGTCATTGCCATTGCTACCAGTGAGTATCATGAATACCGGGCGGGAATGATTGCTAACGCCCTTGAGATAGACTGGGCGGCGGTGCCTGGAAGGACCGCCATCTGGCTGTTCCCAACTTATTATGTGAGGGAATTATACGGAATTTTGTATGAGTGGGTATTTTGATAAAGAAGTGCCGGGCAGACAATTATAAGATGAAAAGTGGAGGAGATTAACATGGCAAGAACCGAACAAGTGGAATTAACCTGTCTTTGTATGATTTATAAAGACGATAAGATTTTATTGCAGAACCGTATCAAAAAAGATTGGAAGGGTTATACGTTACCGGGCGGTCATATCGAGCCGGGCGAATCCTTTGTAGATGCGGTGGTCAGAGAAATGAAGGAGGAAACGGGGCTGGATATTTTTCATCCGCAGCTTTGCGGCATCAAGCAGTTTCCGATAGACGGCGGAAGATATATCGTTCTGCTGTATAAAACCGATGAATTCGAAGGAGAACTGGTTTCTTCTGAGGAAGGTCAGATGGAGTGGATTTGCCGCAAGGATCTTGAAAATATAAATACGGTAAATGACCTGACAGAGTTGTTTCAGGTGATGGACAGTGATGATTTGTCGGAATTCCAGTATGTGATCGAGGATGGAAAATGGATTGTAGTGCTGAAATAGAGGTGCGAAAAAGATGAAGATATCGTGGAATAAGAGAACGGCATATCTGTTAGCAACGGTACTTATTTTCTTACTGGAGCTTTTTATTGCCCTCTTTGTGCGGGATAACTTTATCCGCCCCTATGTGGGCGATATGCTGGTTGTCGTTCTGGTTTATACTTGTGTAAGGGTTCTTTTTCCTGAGAAACCAAGGTTACTGCCACTGTATGTGTTTTTGTTTGCAGCAGGAGTGGAAGCTTTGCAGGGAATGCGAATTGTGGAATTGTTGGGATTGCAGAATAACCGCTTTTTCAGTGTACTCATTGGCACTACCTTTGATTGGAAGGATATTATTTGTTATGGAGTAGGTTGTGTGCTGCTTGGTGTGTGGGAAGTGGTACTGTGGAAACGGGAGAAACATCTTTGAGTGCTACGAAGTAAGAGAGAGATGGAGGAACAACGGGATGCCGGTTAGTGTAACAAAAACAGTGGTTTCCGAAGAAATGATTTATAAAATGGTACATAAGGCCTTTGGATGTGAGCCGAAAAAAATTACAGAGCTGACGGAAGGATACTTTAACGTGGCATACCGCATTGAACTGAATGACCGCCCTGTGATTTTAAAAATTGCGCCATCGGATGCTGTGGATATTATGACCTATGAGAAAAATATCATGTGGTCTGAAGTGGATTCCATGCAAATGGTTAAAAAAGAAACTTCTGTTCCGGTGCCGGAAATTCTCTTTTTTGATGATAGCCGTAAGTTTTGTGACAGACCTTACTTTTTCATGGAGTTTTTGCCGGGCCGGAGCTTTTCTTCCTGTATGGAGGAATTAAGTGATGAGGCAAAGAATCACATCTTCTACAACGTAGGGCAGTATACGAAAAAATTAAATCAGATAACTGGGACTAAGTTTGGTTATTATGGTCAGCCGGACCGTCAGGGTGAGGACTGGTATACCGTGTTTAAGGAAATACTTGCGGATGCTTTTACTGATGCTGAGCGAAAGAACATTGCGGTGCCGGTGGCAAAGGATAAGATGTTTGCTTTGTTAGAAAAAGACAAGGCATATTTTGATGAAGTTAAAGTACCAAAATTCGTCCACTGGGATATCTGGGCCGGAAATGTATTTGTAGATAAGGGTGAAATCACCGGAATTATCGATTTTGAGCGTGCCCTGTGGGCAGACGAGCTCATGGAGGTGGGTTTCCGCACCTATGACTATAACAAAGCTTTCTTTGAGGGCTATGACAAGAAATCCTTGAGCAAAAGCGAGAAGCGCCGCGCTCTTTGGTATGATATTTTTCTGTTTCAGATTATGCGCTTGGAGTGCGATTACCGTCAGTACGATAACCGCTGGGCCTATGACTGGAGCGGGGAAATGATTCCGAAGTGGGTGGCTGAAATGGAAAAGGCCGACTAGCGTTTCACGCTACCTGCAACAACTTTTGCGTAATTGTCTGCGTTGATTGTTTTTGCTAAACTTAGGATGTACAAAACAAGGAAATACGGTGCGCGCTTGTTTCCAAATATAACAAAAATAGGAGAATCATTATGGAATTTGGAACAAAAATTAAAAGCTTACGCAATAAACGAGGCATCACCCAGGAGGCTCTGGCAAAGGCTATGGGAGTTACTCCTCAGACGGTGTCGAAATGGGAAAATGACGTTACGATGCCGGATGTGGCGTTACTGCCGGAATTATCCGTGTTCTTTGGCATTACCATTGATGAATTATTTTCCTTGGACGCAAAGAAACAGATGGAACGGCTGGAAAACCGTATTTATGAGGCGGGGTTGCTTTCTGAGACAGAGGCAACACAGATAGAAGAAACCCTGCGGGAGTTTGCAAAAACACCGGAGTATAAAGCGCAGGCACTATCATTAATTGCAGAGCTGCATCTTCATCAGGCGGAAATTCATAAGAGGATGGGGGCAGAGCTTGCCAAGGAGGCTTTGGAACTGGAACCGGATAATTCCAGCTATCTCAGCGATTATTGTACTGCCATGGAAAGCTATATCCCGGATTGGAATTGTAGGAACCACCATATACTCATTCAGGAACTGCAGGATTTTGTAAAGCGTCATCCGGACAACCGGGCGGCCAGTATGTGGTTGTTAGATAACCTGATGGCGGATAAGCGCTTAAAGGAAGCGGAACCGGAGCTTGCGCATCTGGCACAAATTGATACGTCCTATCGTCCGGTGCTGTATCGTGCGTTGTTTGCAGCGGCAAAAGGTGATAAAGAACTGGAAGCACAGTGCTATCAGGAAATTGAAGATAATTTTATAGAAGGAAAGGATGCCTGGGTGGTACAGCTTTCTCTGGCAGAGCGTGAAACCGAGCGCCAGAATTATGAGAAGGCCATTGCGCATTATGAGAAAGCGATGGAAGTACAGGCATCTCCGAAGTTTACGGATGCACCGGAGGCTATGGCCCATATTTATGAAATCCTCGGAGAGAAAGAAAAGGCAGTGGAGTGTTACAAACTGCGTATAAAAATGATGCGCGAGGAATGGGGTATCATCGCCGGTGAAGAGGTGGATGAGGTAAATAGAAGTATTGAAAGATTAGTAAAAGGGTAAAAGAAAATGGACAAGCAACAGATGTGAGGAAATACAGTTACTTGTCCATTTTTTTATTGCGAAGAATTTTAATATTCAGTATAATCGGTATAGCAGAATTCATTTATCAGGATTTGGAGGCACGGTATGATTATTGATACACACGTACACATCGGTGGCGAAAAGGTTGGCTTTGACATGTCCGAGGAAAAAGTCCTTGCCGCCATGGAAAAATATAACATTGATTTTATGCTGGTTTCCAACGGGGATTGTGCCGAGGTAGACCACGAACAAAAACTGATTCCGGCAGAGTTTCAGGTTTCTCAGGAGGACGCTCTGCGCAGGTGCATTGCCTTTGCAAGAAAGTATCCGGGAAAAATCGGTGTAGGTGTCTGGGTAAAGCCGCTTACCGAAACGGTAACGGAAGAACTGGAGCAGTTGATTGCAGAGAATAGGGATGTGATTTATGCTCTGAAACTGCATCCGTATCATTCTAAAACCTCTCCGGTGGATGCAAAAACGTTACCTTATTTGGAACTGGCAAACAAGTACAAGCTGACGGTGGTGTCCCACACGGGTACCGGTCCGGAGGATGCGCCGGTTCATGTGTATGAGGCGGCAAAGCTGTTTCCGGAGATTCCTTTTGTGATGGTGCACATGGGCCTTGGCTCCAATAACAAAGAAGCTTTGGAACTGCTTGGTAAGGCAGAGAATTTGTACGGTGATACCGCCTGGGTGCCGATGGATACCACCATCGAGGCAATCAAACGGTATGGCAGCAAGAAAATGTTTTTCGGCAGTGATGCTCCGATTGACGGCGTGGATACATATCTTTGCAATCCATGGGGCGAGCGCTCCGTGTATCAGGATTATTTTCATGTGCTGCCGGAGAAAATCAGTAAGGAAGCCTATGAGGATTTAATGTGGAGGAATGCGACAGAAGTATTTGGCCTGAAAGGATTTTAAGTATGGGAAAAATAGCAGTCAGCGCCTGCCTGCTTGGAGAAAATTGCAAGTATAGCGGCGGCAATAATAAAAATGATAAGGTGCTTGATTTTGTCAAAGGTAGAGAAGTGATTCCGGTGTGTCCGGAGGTGGCAGGCGGTCTGCCAACCCCTAGAGTTCCGGTAGAACTGGTGGACGGCGTGGCTATCAACCGTGACGGCATCAACGTGGATAAGGAGTTTCATCTTGGCGTGGAGCGGATGATTAATAAGCTTTCCGGCGAGGACATCGACCTGGTGATTTTGCAGCCAAGAAGCCCGTCCTGCGGCACCAAACAGATTTACGACGGTACCTTTACGGGAACGTTAAAACCAGGCAAAGGTATGTTTGCAAAAGCGCTTATGGAAAAAGGGTATAAGGTGGTGGAACCGGATGAACTTGACAATTTATAAAGCTAAAAAAGAGGATGCGCTCACCGTTGCGGGACTTGCAATTCAGATGTGGGAAGATAATGTGTTGGAGGAACTGGCAGCAGAACTTGCGGAGATTATCGGCAGTTCCGAGGCCGCAGTCTTTCTTGGAACCGTAGATGGAAACGCCATTGGTTTTTCACAGTGTCAGCTTCGTCACGACTACGTAGAAGGAACGGAAACCAGTCCGGTGGGGTATCTGGAAGGAATCTTTATTGAAGAGAATTACCGGAAGCAGGGTTATGCAAAGCAGCTGCTTGTAGCTTGTGAAAACTGGGCGAAAGAACAGGGCTGTACGGAGTTTGCCAGTGATTGTGAACTGGAGAATACCGGGAGTCTTAAGTTTCATTTGAGTTTAGGATTTGAGGAAGCAAACCGGGTGATTTGTTTTACAAAGAAATTATAAAAAGGAGAATAACGATGAAATTTACATACTGTCCGCATTGCGGAACCAAAGCAATTCAAAAAGAAATCGGCGACGAGGGCATGATGCAGTATTGCCCAACCTGCGAAATCCCGCTGTGGGATATGTTTTCCACCTGCACCATTTGTGCAGTGGTGAACGAATTTAAGGAAGTGGCGCTGATTCGTCAGAGCTATGTTAACACTACCAATTATGTTTGTGTAGCGGGTTATATGAAGATGGGTGAATCTGCAGAGGATACCGCCTGCCGCGAAATCGAGGAAGAAATCGGTTTAAAAGTGGAAAAACTTACCTTTGTGAGAAGTTACCCTTACGAGAAGAAGGGATTGCTGATGCTTGGTTTTAAGGCTGAGGTAAAGAAGGCAGAGTTTAAACTTTCCGGAGAAGTGGATTCCGTGGCATGGTTTGGCTACGATGAGGTACTTGAAAAAATCCGAGAAGGCAGCATTGCATGGCAGCTGGTAAAGAGCGTAATTGAGGAAGCATAATTGAAGAAAGTAGTTGCATTATGGCCGGAGATGGCGAGGAACAGGATGCATATGTGCTTGGTGTGAATGAGCCATTGCAGGAATTTACGGGAGTAGTGACTGCCATCATCCATCGAATTGATGACGTGGAAGATAAGTGGGTAGTTGCACCGGAGGGTGTGACGTTTACCAAAGAGGAAATTTGGGAACAGGTAAAGTTCCAGGAGCAGTACTTTAAGGCTGAGATTGGGATGTAAGATAATAAAGGCGTGTCGTTATACAAACGACACGCCCTTTCCTTTTGAAATTACCGGTTTATTCTCCTTCCAGTACTGCCAGCATCAAAATGCCCACAATAATGATACCGATAAAGACGTACTGTTTCTTGGTCAGTTTTTCCTTTAAGAAAATTCTGGACAGTAGTAAAGATACTACGCATACGCAGGAAAGAATCGGTGCTGCAATGGCTCCGTTTCCACTCATGGCATAAACGTAAGTAAGCTGTCCGGCGGTTTCGCAAACTGCAGCGATGACTTTGTCCTTTTGCTTTGGAAGTTCAAAAGGAACCTTCTTGCATTTCATGAAAATAGATAAAATCAGACCAACGATGGCAAAGGTTAATTCGTAAGAAATATTTGCCACCAGTTCGATGTTTTCTTCTGTGATGCCAATGAGCGGACTGGTTTCCATTTCTAAGAAGAAAATATCCAAGAAACTTCCGAGAGCATCAATGAAGGCATAGCAGAACGGCATTGCAAATGCAACAATAGCCAGCTTTTTGCCAAGCTTCCGTGTTCGGTCCACTTCGGAACTGCGTTCCGTGTAGCCTACGCCGATAATGCCCACAACGATGACTGCAATGGCGCACCAAACCAATGGAGAAATCTGTTCGCCTAAAAAGATAACGCAAAGAATGGAACACATGGCACCGGCGGTGTTTTCAATCGGGTCTGCCAGGGATTCCTCAATAAAACGGATTCCGAAGAAAGAGCAGGCCATGGATACGATGTAACACAAAGAAACCGGTAAGTAAGCAATCAGGTTC
>JAGAQI010000139.1 GCA_017622795.1 Lachnospiraceae bacterium | reverse complement strand
GCTAAGGGACCTCAGGCTACAAACGTAACAAAGTGCTAATCAAAACAGTTTATAGTGTACCTTTTTCTATATAGAAGTTTGATCCGCGGTAACAACCGTGCAGTTACAAAGTCTTTAAAGAAATAAGTTATATTGTATACGAAATTTAGCAACAAAGGGAGTACGGTTTACCGTGCTCCCTTTTTCTGCATTTAAATACTTTTCTAAAAAATAATGAGAGTTCCTCAGCGTTTTCTAATGGAACATTAATTTGATTATTTGCCTGGGTACGTGTAAGATAATAATAGATAAAGCAAACGCAAATCTAAAGAAAAGCGAGGAGAATTTTTATGAGAAAAAGAATCAGTAATGTCCTTTGGGGGCTGATTTTAATTGCAGTGGGTATCGGAATTGTGGGAGCAATGGCCGGTGCATGGAATTTTAATGTTTTGTTTGCCGGCTGGTGGACCTTGTTCCTGATTGTGCCGGCAATACTTGGTATGATAGAGCATGGTATCCGCATCGGAAATACCATCGGCCTGGTACTTGGTGTGGCGTTGCTTTCCTGCTGCAGGGGCTGGCTTCCGTGGGAGGTGCTCTCCAGAATGCTGGTGCCGACCGTAATGATTTTAATCGGTGGTGTATTAGTGTTTAAGAATCTGTTCCATTTAAATTTGGGCAGAGTGAAGGTTCCGAATGAGAAACGAATGGAAGAACTGGTGGTGTTCTCCGGCAAGAATCTGGTGATTCAAAATGAGTTCTACGGCATCGACGGTGAGGCGATATTCAGTGGTCTTACCATTGACCTTAGAGGTGCACAGATTACTGAAAATATTTCGATTGACGCTTTGGCGGTATTTGGTGGTGTGGATATCTTGCTTCCTGCCAACGTTTCTGCGAAGGTGAGTGATTTGTCCCTGTTTGGCGGATGCAGTAACAGTCATGCGGACAATCCAGCGGGCGGTCCGGTGGTTTATATCAATGCAACAGCCCTGTTTGGCGGAGTGGAGGTAAAATAAATGAAACAGTTAATTAAATATGCAGCGCTGTTATTTGCTCTGGTACTGTCTGCCTCCATTATCGGAGGTTGTCTTACGGCAGGAGTGGCCGTAGTAAAAATGATTGTGGATAAAACCGGGGGAAATACAGATAGTGACAGAAATAATGATGGAAATGACTTATGGTACCGGGATGAAAACGGGAATGTAGTATTCCTTGGTCTTCATTTTGGGAAAAGCAGCGGAGAAGTGAAAAGCGGTTCGGAACAGTTTGCTGTATCGGATATCGACTCCATGGATGTGGAAGTGGGAAGCTGTGAACTGGTGGTAGACGTTTGGGAGAATGATTATATTTCCGTAGATTATGAAAATATCCCGGTGGAATATGAGATTTATGAAGAGGATGAAACCCTGGTAATTGAAAAGAAAGACAATATCAATTTCGTTTGGAATACATCTTTTAATGAAAAAAGAATAATCCGGATTAGTGTGCCGGTTTCTGTGGTATTTGACAGAATTGATGTAGATAAGGGTTCCGGCAGTGCAAAAATAAACGGGATTTCTGCGGAGGAAATTTATGTGGATAACGGTTCCGGCGGTGTGGGAATGTCCGATGTGGTAACAAAGAAGCTTCATGTGGACAGCGGTTCCGGCGGTGTAAATATTTCAAATACGTCCGCAGAAAGAAGCGTGTTTTACAGTGGTTCCGGTTCCTTTCTTGTGCAGGATTGTAAACTGGGAGAAACGGCTATGGATTCCGGCAGCGGTTTTGTAAACATGGAAAATGTAATTGCAAAAAATCTGGTGTTGGAAGCCGGCTCCGGAAGAGTGGATGTTTCCGGAATCCTGACAGGTAACTGTATATTTGAATCCGGCAGCGGTTCTGTAAATGTAGTGGTTTACGGAAAAGAAGAAGACTATAGTATCCGCACGGATATGGGAAGCGGAAGCTTTTACTTAAACGGCAGAAAAGAAGAAAAGGATTACGACCGGTCGGATAAGAGAGCACAGTATTTATTGGTGTTTGATGCAGGTTCCGGCAGAGTTTCCCTTGATTTTGATGAATCCAAGGCAGAAAGCGTAAGTACTGTATTGGATGCTCCGCAAACACAAAACGGCGAAAATTACGAAAGATAACTGCATAAATCGGGCAGACTTAGCAAAAACTACCTTCCAGGGAAACAGAAAGGAAGGTAGTTTTTTTATGGGTGAAAAAGAGCAGTTTTTTACGGAACTGGCAAGATATAAAGAAGCATTACGGGTGGATGCCAGTTTTGATGTGGTGGCAAGAGTATTCATGGTATCGGACAAACAGGCGGCTCTGTTTTTTATTGACGGGATGATAAAGGATGAAACCATGCAGAAGTTGATGCAGGGCTTCGCAGCTATCAAGCCGGCGGATATGCCGGAGAACGCAGCCATGTTTGCCAAGTACCAGATACCGTATGTAGAGGTGGAAGTGCTGCCGGACATGCAGACAGCGGTAAACAGTGTATTATCCGGTGCGCCCTGTCTGCTGATAGAGGGATATACCCAGGCAATTTCCATTGATATCAGAACCTATCCGGCAAGAAGCGTGGGAGAACCGGAAAAGGATAAGGTGATGCGGGGTTCCAGGGATGGCTTTGTAGAAACACTGGTGTTTAATACGGCACTCATCCGGCGTCGTATCCGGGACCCGAAACTGACTATGGAGTATTGCAACGTGGGTACGGTGTCCCATACGGATATAGCGCTTTGCTATATGGCGGACCGGGTGGATGAAAAGTATCTGACAGAAATCAGAAAGCGCATGAAAGATATCCGGGTGGAAAGTCTTACCATGAACCAGGAAAGCCTGGCGGAGTGTCTGTATGAGAGCTCCTGGTGGAATCCGTTTCCGAAGTTTAAGTTTTCGGAGCGTCCGGACACGGCATCCGCGGCAATACTGGAAGGAAATGTGGTGATTCTGGTGGATAATTCTCCGGCGGCCATGATTCTTCCGACTTCTATTTTTGATATCATTGAAGAGGCAGATGATTATTATTTCCCGCCGGTGACAGGGACTTATTTGCGGCTTACCCGCGTGGCGGCAAATATTCTTGCTTTTATTCTGACACCGTTGTTTCTTCTTTTAATGCAGCAGCCGGAGCGGCTTCCGGAAAGTCTGGCATTCATTGCCTTAAAGGAACCGATGAATATTCCTCTGGTGTGGCAGTTTCTGCTTCTGGAATTTGCCATCGATGGTCTGCGTCTGGCAGCATTGAATACACCGAGTATGTTAAGTCTTCCCCTCAGCGTGATATCGGCACTGGTCATCGGGGAATTTGCGGTATCCTCCGGTTGGTTTAATGCGGAGCCTCTGTTATATATGTCCTTTGTGATTTTGGCGAATTATACCCAGGCCAGTTATGAACTGGGATATGCCATCAAATTTTTGCGCATGATTACCCTTGTGCTGACCCACTTCTTTGGTGTCTGGGGATTTACCGGAGGAATTGCGCTGTTGGTTGTATGTGTTGCCACGAACAAAGCCATTGGTGGCAAAAGCTACGTGTTCCCGCTATTCCCGTTGCATTTTAAGAAACTGATGAAGCGCTTTTTCAGGGTGAGTCTGACCCATGAAAGCAAAAATCAGGGCGGGAATGTGAGACAATGATTGAGTTTTAGGATGAAATGTGGTAAAATAACAGTTGGATTGTTAATAACAACCCACGGAAAGGAAAACAGAGGAGGTTTACACAAATGTCTACACCACATAATGCAGCACAGAAGGGTGATATTGCAAAAACCGTTTTAATGCCGGGTGACCCGCTCCGTGCAAAATATATTGCAGAAACTTATTTAGAAAATGTAAAGTGTTTTAATACCGTAAGAAATATGTTCGGCTATACCGGAACCTATAAAGGTAAGGAAGTGTCCGTTATGGGCGGCGGCATGGGTATGCCATCCATCGGTATTTATTCCTATGAGCTTTACAAGTTTTATGATGTAGAAGCAATTATCCGTGTCGGTTCTGCCGGCGGTATTTCCGACGATGTAAAGCTCCGTGACCTGGTTATCGGAATGGGTGCTTCCACTAATTCCAATTATGCGGCACAGTATAATCTGCCGGGTACCATTGCCCCGATAGCCGATTACGGTTTGCTCCGTAAGGCAGTAGAAGTAGCGGAAGGCAGGGGAATTCACGTTGCGGTGGGTAACGTACTTTCTTCCGACACCTTCTATAATGCGGATCCAACCTTCAACGACCGTTGGAAGGAAATGCAGATTCTTTGCGTGGAAATGGAAGCGGCAGCTCTTTACTTAAATGCGGCTAAGCTTGGTAAGAAGGCACTTTGCTTACTTACCATTTCCGACCATATTTACACCGGAGAAGCTTTATCTGCAGAGGATCGTCAGAATACTTTCCATGAAATGATGGAGGTTGCGTTGGAACTGGCGTAAACAGAATTGCAGCTTTAGCAGTACGGTAGTTTGAAAGATACAAGGAGAAAAAGATATTATGGATAGAAAAGATATTTTCAAAACAGTTGACCATACCTTATTAACCCAGACAGCAACCTGGGCAGAAATTAAGCAAATCTGTGATGACGGTATTGCGTACGGCACAGCTTCCGTATGTATTCCGCCATCCTATGTAAAGCAGGCCAAGGAATATGTAGGCGACAAGCTTGCCATTTGTACCGTTATCGGTTTCCCGAACGGCTATATGACCACCGAAACCAAGGAATTTGAAACGAAGGACGCTCTTTCTAAAGGTGCGGACGAAATCGATATGGTAATTAACCTCGGTTGGGTGAAGGATGGAAAATTTGATTTGGTAGAGCAGGAAATCCGCACGTTAAAGGCAGCCTGCGGCACTAAAATTTTAAAGGTGATTATCGAAACCTGCTTACTTACCAAAGCAGAAAAGATTAAGATGTGTGAAGTAGTTACCAATTCCGGCGCTGACTTCATTAAGACATCCACCGGATTTTCCACCGCAGGTGCTACCTTTGAAGATATTGCCCTGTTTGCGGAAAATATCGGTCCAAATGTAAAGATGAAGGCGGCCGGCGGCATTTCTTCCTTTGATGATGCGGAAAAATTCATTTCCCTTGGCGCATCCAGACTCGGCACCAGTCGTATCGTAAAGCTGGCAAAGAATGAAAATGCCCAGGGCTACTAGAAAGTGAGGGGATATCCCATGCTTACCAAGGAATTAGAACAGAAGCTGATGAACACAGCTATTGAATACAGAAAGCGTTCCTACTCTCCATACTCCGGATATCAGGTGGGAGCAGCATTGCTTAGCGCAGATGGCGAAATCTTTGGCGGATGTAATATCGAAAGTGCATCGTTTTCGCCGACGAACTGTGCGGAGCGCACGGCACTGTTTAAGGCAGTCAGCGAAGGAAAAAAAGAATTTACCGCAATTGCGGTGGTGGGCGGCAGGGCAAACGGAGAACTGGAATTTTGTACTCCGTGCGGTGTATGCCGTCAGGCTTTGGTGGAATTTTGTGACCCGAAAACCTTTGTGGTGTATCTCGGCACAGGCACAGAGGACTATAAAGGGTATTTACTGGAGGAATTATTACCGTTCAGCTTTACGCCAAAGAATGTATTATAGTGCAGAACCGGAAGTTCCGGATGCAGATAAATTTTTTTACTAAGAGGGAGGAAACTCAAAATGAAGAAGAGAGTATTATCTTTAATGCTCGTACTTGCTATGGCTGTAGGCATGCTTGCAGGCTGTGGCGGCAAGGGTGAAGACGCAGGTGATTACAAGGTAGCTATGATTACTGACTACGGTGATATTACCGACCAGTCCTTCAACCAGACAACTTATGAAGCTTGTAAGACTTTCTGTGAAGATAACAAGTTATCTTTCACATACTACAAGCCGGTTGGTGACACAACAGCAGACAGAGTAGCAATGGTAGACAAAGCAGTGGCAGACGGTTATAACGTAATTGTTATGCCGGGTTATGCGTTTGGTGGTACTATTGTTGAGTCCGCAAAGAACTATCCTGATGTTAAGTTCATCGCGCTTGACGTAGCAGCAGGCGACTTACTGGAAACAGCAGTTGGTCTTGCAGGTGAGCAGTACGACTACAACCCTGCAAACTGGGATCTTAACAAGTACGTTGACATGAGCAATGTTTACTGTGCAATTTACCAGGAAGAACTCAGTGGTTACATGGCTGGTTATGCGGCAGTTAAGCTTGGTTACAAGAACCTTGGTTTCTTAGGCGGTATGGCAGTTCCTGCAGTTATGCGTTTCGGTTACGGTTTCGTACAGGGTGTTGACGCAGCAGCTGCTGAGCTTGGTATCTCTGTTGATGTAAAGTATGCTTATGGTAACCAGTTCTTCGGTGATGCTGACATTACAGCAGCTATGGATACCTGGTATGCAGCAGGTACAGAAGTAGTATTCGCATGTGGCGGCGGTATCTTCACTTCCGCAGCTGAAGCAGCTCAGAAGGTAAACGGCAAGGTAATCGGTGTTGACGTTGACCAGGCAGCCATCATCGACGGCGCTTATGGTGCAGGTATGACCGTTACTTCCGCTATGAAGGGTCTTTACAACACAACATATAATACTTTAGGTGACGTTATTGTAAACGGTAACTGGGACAAGTATGTTGGTAAGATTCAGACATTAGGTCTTGTTTCTGGCGACAATCCTGAAGAAAACTATGTTCAGATTCCTATGAACAGTACACAGTGGGGCGATAGTTTCTCCAAGGATGATTACAAGGCACTGGTTAAGAAGATGTTCGACGGAACCATCAAGGTATCCAACGATATCTCCAAGGAGCCTGCAACAACAGCAGCTAAGGTTGATTACCAGGGTAACATTAAGTAATTTATGAATGCATAAGAGGACGGGTGAAATATCCCGTCCTTTTCTGTTCTGTGTTTTTATTTGAAATATGTGGAAGGATATAGTATAATAAAAACATTACAGATTATTGTTGGGGAGGGTAAATCGTTGGAAAATCCGTATGCAATAGAGATGCTGAATATTACAAAGGTGTTTCCCGGAATTGTTGCGAATGATGACATTACGCTGCAATTGAAAAAAGGTGAAATCCATGCGCTTCTTGGGGAAAACGGTGCCGGAAAATCTACACTGATGAGTGTTTTGTTCGGTTTGTACCAGCCGGAGAAGGGCGTTATAAAAAAAGACGGAAAAGAAGTAAAGGTAAATAATCCAAACGATGCCAATGAACTTGGAATCGGCATGGTGCACCAGCATTTTAAGCTGGTAGAGTGCTTTTCTGTTCTGGATAACATTATTCTTGGTGTAGAACCATGTAAACATGGTTTCCTTCAAAAAAACGCAGCAAGAAAAAAGGTGTTGGAACTTTCGGAAAAATATGGTCTTCAGGTAAATCCGGATGCTATTATTGAGGATATTACCGTAGGTATGCAGCAGCGTACCGAAATTTTAAAGATGCTGTACCGCGATAATGAAATCCTTATTTTTGATGAGCCTACCGCAGTATTAACTCCGCAGGAAATTGAGGAGTTAATGAAAATCATGAAGAACCTGGTGGCAGAAGGAAAATCTATTTTATTTATTTCCCATAAGTTAAATGAGATTATGTCCGTGGCTGACCGCTGTACCGTACTCCGCAAGGGAAAATATGTGGGCACGGTAGAAATCAAAGATACTACAAAGGAAGAGCTTTCCCGTATGATGGTGGGACGTGACGTGGACTTTGTGGTTCAAAAGGAAGAAAAAACTCCGGGTGAGGTTATTTTTGATGTTGAAAACCTTTCTGTGGGAAGTAAGACAAGCAAAAAGGATGCGGTAAAGAATGTTTCCTTCCGGGTACGCGCCGGAGAAATTGTCTGTATTGCAGGAATTGACGGAAACGGACAAACGGAACTGGTTTACGGACTTACCGGTCTGGAACCGGTAAAGAGCGGTAAAATTGCGTTGTGCGGCAAGGATATTACCAAGGCATCCATCCGTAAAAGAAATACAAGCGGTATGAGCCATATTCCGGAAGACCGTCACAAGCACGGTCTGGTGTTAGACTATACCTTGGAAGATAACATTGTATTGCAGCGTTATTTTGAACCGGAATTTACCGGAAAAACCGGCTTTTTAAAGAGAGGCAATATCCGCGCTTATGCAGAGCGCTTAATTGAGCAGTATGATGTGCGTTCCGGTCAGGGTCCGGTAACTTTGGCACGCAGTATGTCCGGTGGTAATCAGCAGAAGGCGATTATTGCAAGAGAAATTGATAAAGACCCTCAGCTTTTGGTAGCGGTGCAGCCAACCAGAGGACTGGATGTTGGTGCAATAGAATATATTCACCGGCAGTTGGTAGCACAAAGAGATGCCGGCCGTGGTGTACTTTTGGTTTCCCTGGAACTGGAAGAGGTTTTATCCGTTCCGGACAGAATCCTTGTGATGTACGAGGGTGAAATTGTCGGTGAACTGGATCCTAAAACAACAACGGCAGAGGAACTTGGTTTATACATGTCGGGTGCAAAGAGGGAGGAGAAGTAATCATGAAAAAAGAAAAAAGATCATTTCTTCAGAATAACGTGGTACAGTCCCTGCTGGCATCCTTAATTTGTATCGTGCTGGGTCTGTTTATCGGATTTATTGTGCTTTTGTTTATCAATCCGTCCGGCGCAGTGGATGCAATCTTAACCATTATTAAAAACTTTATGGTATTTCCGAACGGAAATATTGCATTAAAATACTTGGGTAATACTCTTGTAAAAACAGCGCCGCTTTTAATGTGTGCGTTGTCGGTATTATTTTCCTATAAAGTAGGATTATTTAACATCGGAGCCGCCGGACAGTACGTTATCGGTGCAGGTGTTGCTGTTTATGCGGCATTGGCATGGCAGCTTCCTTGGTGGCTTTGTGCGCTTCTTGCCATGGCAGCAGGTGCGGCTCTGGGTGCAGTCAGCGGTTTGCTTAAATCTTACTTTAATGTAAACGAAGTTATCTCCGGTATTATGTTAAACTGGATTTCCTTGTATTCCATGAATATGTTACTGGTAAAAGTAAAGGAAGATACCAGTCCTTATACCAAACAGATTGCCATTCATGGTAAGGCAGCCCTTTTGCCATCCCTTGGATTAGACAAGCTGTTTTATAACAACAAGTACGTTACCATTGCGGTGCCTCTGGCAGTGTTGATTGCGGTTCTGGTGTGGGTAGTACTGGAAAAGACCAAATTCGGTTACGAATTAAAGGCAACCGGTATGAATAAAAATGCAGCTAAGTACAGCGGCATGGCAGAAAAGAGAAACATCATCGTCACTCTGATGATTGGCGGTGCACTGGCAGCACTTGGTGCCACCATGTTTTACTTAAGCGGTTATGAGCAGTGGGCAACCAGTCAGTCTTCCGTGCCCGGCATGGGCTTTAACGGTATTGCAGCTGCATTCCTGGGCGGTTTAAATCCAATCGGAACAATTTTTGCTTCCTTCTTTATCCAGCATATTACCGAAGGCGGAGCTTATGTGGATAAAACCATGTATTCTTCCCAAATTTCCGATTTGATTTCCTCGCTGATTATTTATTTGTGTGGCTTTGTACTCTTTATGAAGCACGTCATGAGCAAGCATGCTGCTAAGAAAGGAGGCAAAGAATAATGACACTATTACTTCAGTATACATTACTTTATGCTTCCGTATTAATTTTAGTGGCTTTGGGCGGATGTTTTTCCGAACGCTCCGGTGTTATTAACTTAGGCTTGGAAGGTATCATGGTTATGGGAGCATTGGGTGGTGCGCTTACCATGAAATATATGGCAGGACTGCCGGGAATCGTTATTGTACTTACCACCATACTGATTTCTGCATTGTTTGGTTTGATTTACTCTCTGCTGTTGGCGGTGGCGTGTATCAATTTTAAAGCGGACCAGACCATTGTCGGAACAGCATTAAATCTTCTTGGAACAGCATTGGCAACGGTTATTGTAAAGGCTGTAAATACAGCTGCAAATCCGGACGACGTTTCTTCCAATGTGCAGTATATTGCGGCAAAGAAATCCTTAATTGTTAATATTGGCGGGTTTGAGTTTAACTGGTTTATGCTGTTGGCATTTGTTCTGCTTATAACAGCATATGTATTACTTTATAAGACACGTTTCGGTCTACGGCTGATGGCATGCGGTGAGCATCCGCAGGCAGCAGACAGCGTAGGTATCAACGTTTACAAGATGCGGTATGCCGGCGTTATGATATCCGGTGTGCTTGGCGGTCTTGGCGGTATCGTATATATTACGGCAGGCGTAAGTGAATGGAAGTTTGAAAACGGCGTGGCAGGCTTTGGTTTCCTTGCTCTGGCAGTTATGATTTTCGGTCAATGGAAGCCGCTTCGTATTGCTTTGGCAGCGCTTCTGTTCGGTATGTTCCGAGCACTGTCCAATGTATATTCCGGTTTTGATTTCCTCACTGCACTGAATATTCCGAGTACGGTATATAACATGATGCCGTATATTATTTCCTTATTGGTGCTGACCTTTACCTCTAAAAATTCCAAAGCACCGAAGGCAGAAGGCATTCCGTACGATAAAGGACAAAGATAAGTAAGACAGGACATGGGGATCCGGTCTGAACATAAAAAAATAACAAAAGGAGAAGTGGGTTATGGCAAACAGATTTATCTTGAACGAAACATCTTATCATGGAGCAGGCGCAATTTCCGCCATTGCTGACGAAGCAGTAAGAAGAGGCTTCAAAAAAGCATTAGTGTGCTCCGATCCGGACTTAATTAAGTTTGGAGTTACCAAGAAGGTTACTGATGTTATGGATGCGGCAAACCTTGTTTATGAAATTTATTCCGACATTAAGGCGAATCCAACTATTGAAAATGTACAAAACGGTGTGGCTGCTTATAAGGCAGCAGGTGCTGATTACATTGTAGCTATCGGCGGCGGCTCCTCTATGGATACAGCAAAGGGTATCGGTATCGTGATTGCAAATCCTGAATTTGCGGATATCAGAAGCTTAGAGGGCGTTGCGCCAACAAAGAATAAGTCCGTACCGATTTTTGCGGTTCCGACCACAGCAGGTACGGCAGCAGAAGTTACCATCAACTATGTTATCACCGATGCAGAAAAGAACCGTAAAATGGTTTGCGTTGACGTAAACGACATTCCTGTGGTTGCCTTTGTTGACCCGGATATGATGTCCACTATGCCAAAGGGCTTAACAGCAGCTACCGGTATGGATGCGTTAACACACGCAATCGAGGGCTATATCACTGCAGGTGCATGGGAGCTTTCCGATATGTTCCATTTAAAGGCAATCGAAATCATTGCAAGAAGCCTCCGTGCAGCAGTAAACAACGAGCCTGCAGGCAGAACCGACATGGCTCTTGGCCAGTATGTTGCAGGTATGGGCTTCTCCAACGTAGGTCTTGGTATTGTTCACTCCATGGCTCATCCTCTGGGCGCTTTATATGACACACCACATGGTATTGCCAATGCGATTATTCTTCCAACTGTTATGGAATATAACGCAGAAGCGACCGGTGAAAAGTACCGTGAAATCGCCCGCGCTATGGGTGTTGCCGGTGTAGATTCCATGTCTCAGGAAGAGTACAGAAAGGCTGCAATTGATGCGGTTAAGAAGTTATCCGAGGATGTTGGCATTCCTGCTGATTTAAAGGATATTGTGAAGGAAGAAGACCTTCCGTTCTTAGCTCAGTCTGCATATGATGATGCCTGTCGTCCGGGCAATCCGAAGGAAACCAGCGTGGAAGATATTACTGCACTGTATAAGTCACTGCTGTAATTATGTAAGAATATATGTCGCAGGTTGGTGACATGAAGGTATAATATAAGAATTCCGCTCCTACATTTTTATCCGCCCAGAACACGCTCGCGCTACCATCGAAACGTAGCCTCACTAGGTTCGAAAATACCTCACCAAGTGAGGACGTTTCTCCAGGGTTCTGTTTGGATAAAAATGCAGGAGCGGAATTGTCTATGTTAAGAATGTGTCACTAACCTGCGACACTATAGGTAGTATGATTGCAGCAGAGAAAAGGAGTGGTGTAATATCCATAGAGTCCCCCAAACGGTTTCTTCGGGGAGTTTGCAGAAGTTGTGTATAATGTTAAAACATTTTTGAAAATTTCTTTTAAAAAAGTGTTGACAAAGCTGTGAAAGCTTGTTATAATGCAACATGTACTCGTTACGAGGACAAACAAGTCATGGGATCATAGCTCAGCTGGGAGAGCATCTGCCTTACAAGCAGAGGGTCATAGGTTCGAGCCCTATTGGTCCCATTCATGGCGAGATAGCTCAGTTGGCCAGAGCACACGGTTCATACCCGTGGTGTCGTGGGTTC
>JAGAQI010000138.1 GCA_017622795.1 Lachnospiraceae bacterium | reverse complement strand
TCTGCACCCAGGGCATATGGCTGCTTATAGACTCCAAAACCGCCCGGAATCAGTTCCGTATTCATCCGGGTTCCATCCGCCGAGTACCGGTAAAAGGTAAAATAGCAGTCGGATTTCGAACGGGTACAGACTGTTCTCCAGTTGAATATATTCTGCTCTCCGGGTCTTCCCTTTACCTGAGTTATTTGTCCCGCATTATTTTTCCGTAATGAAATAGTGTATGTGGAATTCTGTGGCACCGGAATCTTAAAAAAATCGGAGTAGCTTTCCGATAATTCCTCACTCTTCTGCCATCCGTCCATCGTCACCGTCACCGGAAAATATTCCATATATTGGCTCAGAAAAACCTGCTTTGACAGTTCTTCTCCCGGTGCAGTTTCCGTAGCCAGCTGCTTATAGGCTTCCACCAGACCGCTTTCATCTATTAAACCACCTTCCAGATTCACTCCTCCAGTGGAACTGGAAGACCATCCGCCGGACATCCGGTTATGCAGGGAAAAACACGAATACTCGTTTTGTTCCATCCAGGCTTGGCCTGCCAATTTGGCGGCCGGTCGCCGTTCCCTTGCAGAGAATTCAAATTCCGTTTTCGGTTCCTTACCTGCCACAAGTTCCGTTGTCCACAGCAAATGGCGCATGGAATCATTGGCAGTGTTTACCGTTACTCCTTCCACTACCTTCCTGTCGCCCAAAACCACCTGCTCCGTCAGCGTAACATTCTCTGCTTCCTTAAGGATGTACCCCGGCAAAACACAGATTCCTGCCAATCCCAGAACAAATATACAAACAAATAAAATAAAGGCTTTTTTCACTTAGCTCACCTCTTTATTCTCCACTGATTTTTTCTACCGCAAGGCTCACTCTGTCTGCCCGGTAATGATAGGTCTCCTTTACGTATTCCATCAAAGTTTTGCCCTCTTCCTCCAGCTGTTCGGTCTGCACATCTCCCACAATCTGCCCCTTACGGATTAACACCGCGCGGCTGATGAATCCGGACACTTCTTCAATGAGATGGGTAGATAACAATACTGTTTCATTCGGCTCTAAAATGCCAAGCAGTACCTTGTAAAAATCCTCCCGGTTAAACACGTCATTGCCTGCAAAGGGTTCATCCATCAGGATATAGTCTGCGCCCTGACAGAGTGCCATAATCACCTCAAACTGATTTTTCTGTCCCATGGAAAAGGAACGGATGGCCTTGTTTTTCGGAAGCTCGAAAAAGTCCATCAAACCATCAAAACGCTTCTGGGAAAACTTTGGAAAATGCTCCGCATAAAACTCCGCATGTCCTTTTGCCGTCAGATTCGGAAAGAAAGAATGCTCACTGGTAGCAAAGGAAAGCTTCGCAATATTCTTTCTTGTAATCGGCTCTCCGTCCAAGGTGATTTCTCCGCTATGATTTATAAAACCTAAAATACATTTCATCAGCGTGCTTTTTCCGGCACCGTTTTCACCAAACAAGCCAACGATTTCACCTCTTGGTAACGTCAAATCCACATCCCGTACCGCTACCGTTCCGCCGGGATACACTTTTCTTGCTTTTTTTATCTCTAACATAGACTACCTCCAAATGTTTTGCCACTGTCCCGGTGCAATACACTGCTTTGGTGTGGCAACCATATAAATCCAATAGTAAAACAGCATTACAACAAAGGCTGCTGCCAGAGTTACAACCACCGCAAGCAGTGGCAAAGTCCACGCCCGCTTGTGGATTTCCCACCGGTTTGGCAGGCGCTTCATCAGGTAAATGCTTTTACTACCCTGACGGTAACACAAATAATGCCATACCACCACGCTCAGAAAAAACACAGCAAAAACCTTAAAGCTTATCAGGCTATCCCCCAATAAAATAGAGAAATCTGTCATAACCGCGCCCTCTATCAGTACCCGTTTCGTTCCCGGGTCATAATACAAAAGAGCCCTTGCCTCTGCATAATTTTTAAAGAAACGAAGACTAAGTACCCATGCACCCATAAGTCCACCGATAAAACCGCTTAACTCCCTATCCGTACCGATGCCTGGCGGCGCAAAATCATCCAAAAATTTCATAAATCGGTCTTTCAACGATCTATTATTTATTTCCTGCATCATCTAAATTCCACTCTCCCATACGTAACAGTATAAAAATCACACAAATTATTATTCCTGCATACACCAATCCTTCTGTACCATTTACACCGTTCATGCTTAAATCAACCCGAAACCAGGAAAGACCGGAGATAAGTAGTATCATTCTTAACCAGCCCCCATATTTTCCCTGCCTTGCACGATGCACATCATATGCCACGGCAAATCCAAGAGAACAGAACAGCAACACATTTCTAATCCAGTACCAGATATGTTGAAGAGGTATCAATCCATGTAAGAACGGTTCCCGGTAAAATACCAGAAATAAGCTTTGATGGGTAACTGCCCCTGCATCTGCCGTCTTTACATAATACAGACAAAGTCCAACAGCAAACGCAGCCTGCACAAACCAAAGTAGCAGGAAACAGCAACAATTATAAAGTGTCTGCCACAGAAAAATGCTCTTTGGAGTAATGCTTAACCGGTACCAGGTATATTCCTGATGTCCGGAGGTACTTCTTCCTACATAAGCAAGAATTGCTGTCAATATTATTACAGCCAACGCAAAAAACACCATCAGATGGGCTTCTTCAAACACCACCTCCGGTGTCATAACCGGAAAGTTTCCCTCCGTCTGCTTCTTTTCCAACATCCCCTGTATGGTTTTGTAAAACCATATACCTTCTGCCGCAATCATAGCCAACAGCAAAAGTAATACTTTATAAAAACTGCTTCTTACAAAAAGCATAAATACCGAACCATGCTGTTTCATACCAATTCTCCTCCTGTCTCCGTGCTATTTTCTCCACTATTCTCCCGATTCTGCTACTGTGCCGTCTTCCCAGTATTTTTCAATCAAAGCAATCGCTTCTGCTTTGGAAATTCCCATCTGCTTTAACTTCTGCACTGCGCCCTTGGCATCCGCCTCTAAAAGTTCTTCCCGGATTACCGCAATCTTTTCTGCAGTCAGCACCATAGTGCTCTTACTGCCCTGCAAAGACTCTATCAGCTTTTCCTCTTCCAACAACCGGTACGCCTTTTGCACCGTATTCGGATTTACTCCCAAAAGCGCAGAAAGCACCCGGCGCGACGGAAGCTCATCACCATCTACAATTGTTCCGGCAATGACACCCCGCTTAATATACAACAAGATCTGTTGATAAATCGGGCTGCCCTCCTGCATGGTAAACTCATTAAAGGAAATCATTTGTCTTCTCTCTTTCTTTCAACTGTGTTAGTTGTGTAATACAGTTCCCATAACTGTATTATATGTGTGATACAGTTGGTTGTCAAGAATTTTTTCATACACCCTTATCTATAACAAAAGGATGCCGCAGAGGACGATCCCATAAAACAGTATAGCAATAATCGAGAAGCAGAATGATTCAAGTCATATTGCTTCCCGATTTACATATACACAGGGTTTGGGGAAAGTACTCCCCAGCAAAATCCCATGAGGTCCAAACAGAATTAATTACTGAGAAATCGTAAACAGCGAATAGAAGTATCCTTTCTTTGCGATTAACTCATCGAAAATTCCCGTTTCAACAATCGAGCCATTTTTCAAAGTGATAATACCATCGTATTGCTTGAGCAGTCCTTCATCAAGCGAGTGGGTGACAACGATGCTTGTAATATCATCCAAGCCAAGGATAGCGCTGGATACTTGATATGCGGTTTCGGCATCCAAGGCTGCGGTGGCTTCATCCACAAGAAGCACCTGTGATTTTTTGAGCAAGCTCCGTGCAATGGAAATGCGCTGCTTCTCGCCGCCGGATAATCCGCTGCCGTTCTCACCACAAAGATAATCCTCGCCACGATCTGCTATCAGTTTTGACAAGCCGGAAAGTTCAATGGCTCGGTCTACTTCTGCTCTGGGGAACTCATGGAACATCGTAATATTGTCACGAATAGAAGCGTTGAAAACAAAGACATTCTGCTGAATCATGGAAACAATGTCATACAACGATTCGCTGCTGATGTTCTTCACTTCATGCCCATCATAGCAAATTTCCCCAGAGTAATTCCCGTGGCTTGCCATGAGCAAATTCAGAAGCGTAGATTTTCCGCTGCCGGATGCACCGACAATAGCATATTTCTTGCCTGCATCAAAGGTGGTGTTGATGTCATGCAGAATGTTGCCATTCGTTTCATAACCAAAGGTTACATTTCTTAATGTGATTCCGTTGTTAAGCTGCTTTGGACTGTGGGTGCCTTCTTCACGAACATTATCATCTAAAGAATCAGTGAGCTTATCAATCAGCGCAATCGCAGCTTTTCTGGACGCAAGCTGTTCCGGTAATTCACGAATTGGGTTAATCACATTGGCAGTCAAGTCGATAAACACAATTAGTATGCCCGGTGTGATACCCCAACCAGACAGGGCAAGAAAAGCACCAACCAAAAATGTTCCAAGCTGCGCTGTCACGCCTGCCACACCTGCCAGACCACTAATAATCGTTACCAGCTTTCTCTTTTCACATTTTGCCTGCTCAACGGCATCATTGCTTTTCGTGAACAATCCGGATATTGCGTTTTCTGCTTTGAAGCTCTTGATTACAGAGAAACCACTTAAACTGTCTTTCAATGTAGCAACTAACTCGCTATTTTTCTGTGATATGGTTCTCTCAGCTTTTTCGATGCGATTGCCCGTGATGTAAGAAACACCGATTGGTAACACAAAGAATAAAGAAGCAACAATCGTCATAATTGGACTATAAGCAATCATCATTACCAAAGCACCAATCAGAGTAATGCAATTTGCCAAAATATTAAATTGCATTTCCAGATAGCCATTTTCAATGCTTGCGGCATCATTAGAGAACGCAGATATGTAGTTGGCGGTGTTCTCAATATTAAAAGTCGAAATACTCTTTTGGGTCAGCTTGCGAAATGCAAAATCCTTATATTGCTTCATTGCCATTTCCATGAAACGAGGCTTAGAATAAAAACTTATTCCCTTTAGCACAATGATCGCAAAAATAACGCTTGCAACGCACCAGGCTAAAACAGACAATTTCAATGAGCCGGGGACACCCGAAACCGAATCTATCATCTGTTGCATCACCCAAGCAATCCAAAGGTTAAGGGCGGCAGTCAGTAACGCAGAAAACAAGGCAATGAAAAACGTTGTGTGATTCTTTATATAAAACTGAGCTGTGTATTTCTTACGTTCGGCTTTAAGTTTATTCTTCATCATTGACCATCCTCCATAACTTGTGTAATTCGCTTTTCTCCTGGCTCGCTATGAAGTCGTCAATACCAATCATGGCAGTATCGCCCATATCATCAAAAGCGGTTGCGGGGATTTGGCAGGAAACAAAGCGAATGTTCGACGCACTATAATTTGGTGCTTCATCGAATCGAGATGCGATATTTTTTGCTTGACGAAGACTATTTATTGCATCTTCTTTGTTACACAGCGACAACTGAATATCAGCTCGGATTGCCCAAAGAAATGCTTCATTTTTGTCCATGTAACTTCGCTTTTCAGGGTTTCGCAATCCGGGATAAAAAGCCAGCGCCCAATCCACCAGCGCCAAAGCGTTTTGATAGTCTCTGGTTTTGCAGAAAGCGTTGAGATAACCCATTACGACTTCCATGTGGGCCACGGTTAAGTCGAGTAATGCCATTGATAAATACGGCATTGCACCTTCTGGATCATTGCACGAAGATGCAAGTGTTTGTCCAATCAATGGATGATTCATTCGGCAAGGATTATTCTGTTTTAATAGTTCTACACCTTTGTCATACTCACCGAGCGCAAGATGAATTTCTGCCATTTCCTTGCGAATAGAAATATCACTTATCTCCAGATCTTTGTTTTCCTTGATTAGCATACACGCACGATTATATAGAGATAGTGCTTTTTTTGAGTATGCGCCATTCTTTTGCGTCAGACCTCTTAAACTGTAGATTCGGGCGCTGTAATAAATAATATCGAAACAATTTGGATAACGCAGCAACGCCTTTTCGACATCAGCAAAAGCATCTTCATTGTTTCTGTCGTGACAATACTGCTTCAGCCTTGAGATTACATTTTCTCTGTCATTGTTTCTGAACTCGTACCCGATGAGAGCATCAATAGATACCTCAAACAAATCCGCCATCTCTGCAATCAGATTTAATTCCGGTGTCGCAACGCCACGCTCCCATTTTGAAACAGAAGCGAAGGTAATACCCAATGCTTCCGCTAACTGCTCCTGTGTCATAGAGTGTTCTTTTCGTAATTTGCTTATATTGACAGAAAGTGATAACTTCATTCTCATATACCTCCGTTTTTTCTTTGCATCTAAATTATACTACAAATTTTTGAATAAAGAAGGAATTGCAGGTATAATTAGTTTAGATATTTTTAAACCTTCGGTTTAGTCCAGCAAAAAAAGCGATACTTGGCTATCAAAACCAAGTATCGCTTTTTTCTTCTTTTCGAACTTCTGTACGGCAGCTATCCTATATCAATAGTGCTCCCATACAGTCTTATTGGAAGCCCTCACACCGACATCCTTGTTAATAAAATACAACTCTTATTCAAAAATAAGTTTTTCCCTACATTCCATAAGTCTCGCAAGCATCTTTTCATTTACCTTTACCAGCTCTGCAAACTGCTCCTTGTTTGCAAAATACGCCACGCAGATTAGCTGGATGGAAAATACCACATACGGAAGCGCCTGCTTTTCTTCTTCCGTAAGACCAACCACTTCATCATAGCCCTTGACAATACTTTGATATAACTTAAGCCACTTCTGCATATTTTCTGCGGTATCTGCAAAGTTCTCCGATAAAATTCCCGTAGCTGCATAGCATACATCAAACAGGCGGATGCTGTACTCCGAAAGCTCGAAATCCGTTACTCCTACCATTTCTTCATCATTTAAATAAACATAGCTCAAATTCATATTCCGGTGAATAATCTGCTTTGGAAGCTTGTCATACACATCGCAAAACCGTTTCTTATATTCCGCAATCAATTCCTGCGGGATGCTCATCTTTTTCTGTGTCACCGGCAGCGCCCAGTCCTGCACCGTATCCTGCAAACGGTTCTCCTTGCAAAGCCCCGCATCCAAGTTTGCCAAAGCAAGATGAAGCTTTCCAATCAAGGTGCCGAAACGGTATGCCGCTTTCGTGTCACAAGCGGTAAGCATTTCCCTGCCACTCATTTTTGTGCCCTGCACTCTCTTGCATAAAACAGCATACACTTCCCCTTCCTGTACCAGCAGTTCTCCGGCCTTTGTTGCCACCGGAACAGAAGCCTGCAATCCCACTTTATCCAGTTCTCCCGCAATCTCCATGTGACGTTTCAATCCACCCGGAAGTCCGGACACCTTCAGAACAAAATCTTCTCCAACCTGAAACTCATTTTCACTAACCTGATTGCTGCCCTCATAAACTACATTGGTCACCGGGCTCTGTTCCATGCCCCAATGCGCAAGCAGCTTCTCCATTATTTTCTTCGATATCATAACCTTTCCCTCCTGTAACAAATTCACTCTGTACGGAAAGGACGGCCGATATACTTTCAGATACTCCGACGGACTCATACCGTATTCCCGGTAAAATGCCTTGTAAAAACCTGCATAAGTATCAAAGCCGTAGAAAAAAGCAACCTCCTGCTTCTTTACTCCTTTGGAAATCTCATACAGCCCATGCTTTAACCTCCGGCACACCAAATATCTCTTTACCGATAAACCGGTCACCCTCTGAAACAGCTGACAGAAATGATATTCCGAATATCCTGCCCGTTTGCCCAGCTCCGATATTTCAATCTCCGATTTTAAGTTTTCCTCTATAAAGTCCATGGCTTCCTGTATCAGCCCTAACGTATCTTTTCTCATCGTTCCGTCCTCCAAAGTAATCTGCAGATTCACTTTACGGTTTGATTATATCAATATAATTTGTAAAAACATTTCCAAAATTGGGAAGAAAAACAGGTTACAGCAAGAATCTTACTGTAACCTGCAGAATCAGCTTAATTTAAATATTTCAAAACCTCTTCCCGTGGAGTATCTTTATAGGCTTCGTTTTTGATGATAGCCTGATAAATGTCCTCAGCATTAGTCGTGAATCCTTTTATTGTATTAACTAAAGCAGCCAGTCCTTGTTCTAATCCTTGTTCTAATCCTTGTTCCATTCCAATTTCTATGCCTTCTTCACGAATGTCCATGTCTCTTAAATAAGATGTCATATACTCCACCCTCCATTCTTCGTGTTTTCTTGCTTTTTCAACTTCATTGTCAATGCGTTGCACCAGTTCATTTTCCACAACATTCCCTTTTAGATATTGCAGAAAAGCAGCCAAATCCTCCGGCAATCCGTTCAAATCGCCATCGGCATTGATGAATACTTTAATCGCCTCATCCTTCAGCAAAATATCTCTATTCTGCACGCAAATATTTTCAAACCGATATACCGGCAGTCGATATCCAAACGGATCCTTTAAGCAAATGAAAATAACAAAGCTTAGTTTTAATTCCTTATACTTTGCACCCCGTTCAATCAGGTTCATGTCTATCATCCCCTGATAGTAGCGGCTGCGCTTAGGAAGCTCCTTCTTTACCTTGGTCTGCATCTCAATGTTATAAATAGTGCCGTTTTCATCATCTACATAAACATCCAGACGAATACCCTTTCCATCGGAAAGAATTTCTATTGTTTTCTGCCGTTCCGGAAAAGAAATTTTCTTGATTCTGATTTCCAGTAAAACTTCTAACAATCTGCGGCATATTTCCGGATTATTCACCAGAACCTTGCCAAACATAAAATCATCGGTAAACGTAAGCTCCTGATACTGCTTTTGTATTTGCTCCAAACAAATTACCTCTCTTTCATTATAAAATTTTTTCGCCCTATATGCAAGGCTTTTTACACAAGTTACAAAGTTGGAATTTCCGGCAGATACACCAAGAAATAAAAAAGACTTTCGCGAAATCTTGAGACTATTTTACACGCATCGTGTAGTTTCTGCAAGTAGAAGATTTGTACCGATTTTTGGTGGGTTTGCACAAAAAGAGGCTGTCTTTTCAGACAGCCTAAACCAAAAACTGTTTCATCCTCAAATCCACTTCATATAAATTGGTATCATCCCGAGCTTATACGCTAACAATAATCCCAGCAAAAACACCGGAATCACGAGTAAAAGAAAATACCATTGGGAACCAGCTTCAATTTGCTCTCTTAACCGTTTCCGCATTGCCACAGCATAAATTGCACCCACTATAGTTGCAAGCACATGGGCTACCGCCGTCCACGGTCCGGAAATGACAGAAATAAAAATATAGTAATATAAAAATCCGACTACCATAACCCAAGTCCAAGGACTTTTCCACAGATTCACACCGGATTCCTTTACCTCTTTTACCCGAAGATAAGCTCCTAATGGAATATAGGCGTACATAATACCGGAAGCTCCCACAACGGACGAAACCTGGTAAAAAAATACTACCTGCCGGTCAATGGCAAAGAACGTTGTCGCCACAATATAAGCAACCAGCGATAAAAGCAGCATCTGTCCGGTACCCAATTTCCTTTCTATCGGCGCACCAAACAAATATAAGATGCTTAAATTGGTTCCCAGATGTACAAAAATAAACCAGTGCTCTTCACTCGGCCCGGCAAAATAAATACTATGAGCAAAGGTATAAGTAAACCAGGACCACCAGTGGGCATTCTCCGGGTTCTTCCAGTTTAACAAAGCATAAACCTCCATGAGATTTGCATCAAAATACATCGGCACAGAAACCACCAAAATGGATAATGTAAATATCCAACACCACTTATATCTCATAATATTATTACAAATTTTCTCTTTCATAACCAATCCTCCTCCCATGTGCCATATATACCTACTATACCACACTCTCTTCTCCATTGCAAAAGGTAAGCCAGCATATTTGGCTCTTTAGAAGCAAACTGCCTTGCAGGTATGGTGTTTTCAATACTTAGATAAAATTTATGGCGGCATTTTTATCCAGGCAGAACCCTTGAGCGACGTCGGTACTTAGTGAGGTCTTTTCGAACTTAGTACCGCTACGTCGTGAGGGAGCGAGAGCGCGTTCTGTACGGATAAAAATGCCGCCATAAATTTATATAAATAATTAAACTAACACCATACCTGCAAGGCTGCTTTATTTCTTCGAAGCCAAATATGCTGCCTTACCTTCTTCGTAAAGGTTATTGCCTTCGCTGTCAATAATAACAACCAGTGGCATATCCTCCACATAAAGCTTACGGAGTGCTTCTGCACCTAAATCTTCGTAAGCGATGAGTTCTGCACTCTTGATGCACTTAGCGAGTAATGCGCCTGCACCACCGATGGCACCAAAGTACACGCCGGAGTACTTCTTCATTGCGTCGATTACTTCCGGAAGACGAGCACCCTTACCAATCATACCTCTTGCACCAACGCTCATCATGGTTGGAGCGTAAGCATCCATACGGCCGCTGGTAGTTGGGCCTGCGGAACCGATTACCTGACCAGGTTTTGCAGGAGTTGGTCCTACATAATAGATGGTAGCATCGGTTGGGTCAAAAGGAAGTTCTTCGCCTCTTGCCAGGGCTTCACACATACGCTTGTGACCTGCGTCACGGGAAGTGTAGATGGTACCGGTAACATAAACGGAATCACCGGCCTTTAATGTCTTTGCAAGTTCCTCTGTTAAAGGTAATGTAATATGCTTTTCCATCTTAAATCAC
>JAGAQI010000137.1 GCA_017622795.1 Lachnospiraceae bacterium | reverse complement strand
CTACTGCTCCAAGATTTGTTGTATGTACACTGCAAAGCATGCTATGTTAATCCGTGATAAGTATCCGGATGTTAACGTAACCGTATTCTACATCGACGTTCGTACTCCTGGTAAGAACTTCGACGAGTTCTACAGAAGAGCAGTAGAAGAATATGGCGTAAACTATGTGAAGGGTCAGGTTGGTAAGGTTATCCCTCAGCCAAACGGCAAGCTTTTAGTTCAGGGCTCCGACTTACTTGACAACAAGCAGATTCTCAAAGAAGCAGACATGGTAGTTTTAGCAACCGCTATCGAACCGGAACCATCCGTAAGACAGATTGCAACCATGCTTACTGCAAGTATTGATACAAACAACTTCCTGACAGAAGCACATCCAAAGCTTCGTCCGGTAGAATCCCCAACGGCCGGTGTATTCTTATCCGGTGTCTGCCAGGGACCAAAGGATATTCCTGAAACCGTTGCCCAGGCCGGCGCTGCAGCAGTTAAGGCCATCGGCTTACTGGCAAAGGATAAGTTAATGACAAACCCATGTACCGCAAAGGCTGATGAGCTTATGTGTAACGGATGTTCCACTTGTGCTAATGTATGTCCTTACGGCGCAATTTCTTACGAAGAGAAGGAAATTAACGACCACGGTATCCGTGAAACCCGCCGTGTGGCAAGCGTAAACAATGCACTTTGCCAGGGCTGTGGTGCTTGTACCGTAACCTGTCCGTCCGGTGCTATGGACTTACAGGGATTCTCTAACAGACAGATTATAGCGGAGGTAGATGCAATATGTCGTTAAATAATGAAGAATTCAGACCGAAGATTGTAGCGTTCTGCTGTAACTGGTGTAGTTATGCAGGTGCTGACCTTGCGGGCAGCAGCCGTCTGGCTTATCCTGCCGACGTAAAGATTATCCGTGTACCTTGTTCCTGTCGTGTAAACCCGATGTTCATCTTAAGAGCATTTGAAAAGGGTGCTGACGGTGTTATCATCTGCGGATGTCATCCGGGCGACTGCCACTACAGCACAGGTAACTATTATGCGAGAAGACGTATGACACTTCTGTTCTCCATGCTGGATTACATGGGCGTGGAAAACGGCCGTACCCGCGTGGAATGGGTATCCGCAGCAGAAGGTGTGAAGTTCTCTCAGACCATGAACGAATTTGTAGAAAAGATTCACTCTCTTGGTGAGAATGTAAGATTGGGGGATTTAAGATGCAAGAATTAATCAATCGTGCAAAAGAGCTTCTGGCAAACGGTACCGTAGCACGTGTACTTGGCTGGAAGGCCGGCGACCTCCCATATAATCCGGAACCGGCTTTCTTCACCACAGCAGAAGAACTTGAAAATTTCGTATATAACGGTTTTTGTGGCGCTAACCTTAGCAAGTACATGATTGCTGCTTCCAAATTAGAAGGCAAGACCATGGTTTGCTTAAAGCCATGTGATTCCTACAGCTTCAACCAGCTCATCAAAGAGCACCGTGTAGACCGGGAAAAGGCATACATCGTTGGTGTTGGCTGTATGGGTAAGTTAAGTATTGAAAAGGTAAAGGAGCTTGGTATCAAGGGCGTTACCGCAGTATCCGGTGCTGAAATGGCAGACGGCGCAGAAACTCTTACTTTCCAGACTCTTTACGGAGAAAAGTCCTGTGCATACTCTGATGCAATGTTAGAGCGTTGCCACGTATGTAAGGGCAAAGAACATGTGATTTATGACGAGTTAATCGGCGAGTCCAAGGATACCAAGGATGCAGAGCGCTTTGCGGAAGTTGAAAAAATCGAAGCAATGAGTCCTGCTGAAAAGTTTGCTTTCTTCCAGAAGGAACTTAGTAAGTGTATCCGTTGTAATGCCTGCCGTAACGTATGTCCGGCCTGCAGCTGCCGTAAGTGCGTATTCGACAGCACCAAGTTCGACAGCGACCAGAAGGCAAATGTGGATTCCTTCGAAGAGAAGATGTTCCATGTCATCCGTGCGTTCCACGTAGCAGGACGTTGTACCGACTGCGGTGAGTGCAGCAGAGTATGTCCGCAGGGCATTCCGCTTCACTTGTTCAACCGTAAGTTCATCAAGGATATCAACGAGTTATACGGTGATTTCCAGGCAGGTGCAGACGCTGAGACAAAGGGCCCGCTTACAAACTTTACTTTTGATGATGCTGAACCAAGCATCGTAACAAACCGCTAAGGAGGAATAATGTATGTATAAGATTGCGAAAGAAAATCTGACCGCATTATTTCAGTTAATGGCGGCAGAAAGAGATATTTATGCACCGGTAAATAACGGTGGCCAGGTAAATTTCGAGGCGTGGGCAGAGGGCGCAGAAGTAGACTTAGACACTTTAAAGAGTGTAAAGTCTCCGAAGGATGCATTCTTCCCACAGAGCGAAAATTTATATACCTGTTATAGAGACGGCAAGAAGATTACCATTCAGCCGGAAGAGTTACGCCATGAGGATTTCGTGGTATTCGGCATGAAGGCCTGTGACGTAAAGGGTGTTGAAGTGCTGGATAAGGTATTCTTATCCGAGCCGGTAGATACTTTCTACGCAGCAAGACGTGCCCACGGCACCATCGTTGCCCTGGCTTGTCATGAGCCGGAAGAAACCTGCTTCTGTAAGGTATTCGGCATTGACTGCGCGGAGCCTGTGGCAGACGTTGCTACCTGGATGGTAGAAGGCGAACTGTACTGGAAAGCACTCACCGAAAAGGGTGAGGCATTAACTAAGGCAGTTGCTTCCTTGCTTACAGAGACAGACGATGCAAAGGTAGAGGCAGAAAAGACCGCTATCCGCGCTATCGTAGAAAAGCTTCCTTACTCCAACCTTTCCTTAGAAGGCTGGAACGGCGATGCTTTAACCGAAAAGTTCGAATCCCCAATTTGGGAAGACTTATATAAGCCATGTCTGGCATGCGGTACCTGTACTTTTGTGTGCCCAACCTGCCAGTGCTACGACATTAAGGACTACGATACAGGACACGGCGTTCAGCGTTACCGCTGCTGGGATTCCTGCATGTACTCCGATTTCACCATGATGGCTCACGGCAATAACCGTACCAGCCAGATGCAGAGATTCCGTCAGCGTTTCATGCATAAGTTAGTATACTTCCCTGCAAACAACGACAGCATGTACTCCTGCGTAGGCTGCGGTCGCTGCGTGGAAAAATGTCCGGCATCCTTAAATATTGTTAAGGTAATCAAAGCTTTTGAAAATCAGGGAGGTGACCGGTAATGTGTGATTGTACTTGTCATGAAAACTACACACTGGATACCTTAATTCCAATGGTTGGTGTGATTACAGACATCCGTCAGGAAACTCCTGACGTAAAGACCTTCCGCGTGAATGCTCCGGAAGGCGGAAAATTATTCGAACATATGCCTGGCCAGTGCGCTATGATTTGTGCACCGGGTGTCAGTGAGGGTATGTTCTCCATTACCTCTTCTCCGACTAACAAGGAGTATCAGGAATTCAGTATTAAGAAGTGTGGTATGTTAACCGATTATCTCCACAGCTTAGAGGTGGGTGACCAGATTACCGTGCGCGGACCGTACGGCAATAACTTCCCGGTAGAAACCGAGTTAAAGGGTAAGGATTTATTATTCATCGCCGGTGGTATCGGTTTAGCGCCGCTTCGTTCCGTTATCAACTATGTGCTTGATAATCGTGATAACTACGGCAAGGTAGATATCCTGTACGGTTCCCGTTCCGCAGACGACTTAGTTCAGTTAAAGGAAATTCAGGAAGTATGGATGAATACCCCTGGAGTTAACGTATACTTAACCATCGACCGTCCACAGGAAGGCTGGACCGGTAACGTAGGTTTTGTTCCTTCTTACCTGAAAGAATTAAACTTTGCAGCAGAAGCTAACAAGGTTGCCCTGGTTTGCGGACCGCCTATCATGATTAAGTTCGTTTTAGCGGCTCTTAAGGAAATGGGCTGGGGTGATGAACAGGTTTACACCACCTTAGAGCTTCGTATGAAGTGCGGCGTTGGTAAGTGCGGACGTTGTAACATTGGTTCCAAGTACGTTTGTAAGGATGGCCCGGTATTCCGTTTCGACGAAATCGATGAGCTTCCGAATGAGTACTAGATGTTGTTTTTCATTTACACAATAAAAGCTTTTTGATTACAATATCCGTGTCCGCCTGACTCCTCGGACAGCTGTTCGTCCCAAATGGAACAAACAAAGAAAAGATTTTGTTTGTCCATCCGGTTCGAACAGCTATCCGCTGAGATGTCGGACACTTGGATATTGTAATTCAAAAAGCTATAAAAGTTGTGTAAAGTGAAAAAACAACAAAAACGAGGAGAAAGCAGCTCGAAATATATAAAAGATTTTTGAATTGTAGAGAAAGCAATTCAAATGATTATAAAAGGAGAAAAATCATGGCTGATATGATTAACATCTATTTATACGGTAAGAAGTATGAAGTACCGGCAAGCTTAACCATCATGGAAGCTTTTGAATATGCCGGCTATCAGTTAGTACGCGGATGCGGCTGCAGAAACGGTTTCTGCGGTGCCTGCGCTACTATCTACAGAATTAAGGGCAAGAACGAATTAGTAGGTTGTCTTGCCTGCTCCACAAAGGTTGAAAACGATATGTGCGTAGCAACCTTACCATTCTTCCCACTGGAGAAGAAGGTTTATGACATTACAGAGATTAAGCCTACCGCACAGGTTATGATGCAGTTATATCCTGAAATTTATGCCTGCGTTGGCTGTAACGCTTGTACCAAGGCTTGTACTCAGGACTTAAATGTTATGCAGTACATCGCATACGCTCAGAGAGGCGAATTCGAGAAGTGTGCGGAAGAGTCCTT
>JAGAQI010000011.1 GCA_017622795.1 Lachnospiraceae bacterium | reverse complement strand
TCTAACATGGAAATGTTACAATCCTGCTCATAATAAATCTTTGCCATTTTTTTATCCTCACTCTCTTTAATCTTCTATGTACTCGCCCATATCGCCAACGCCTCTGGAAAGGCCGGTAATACCGGTGCGGGCAATTTCTTTAATAGTGTAGCCTTCCAGCAGTTCAATAAATGCTGCTAATTTAGCTTCGTTTCCGGTAAGCTCTATCATTAAGGAATCAGGAGCTACGTCAACGATTTTTGCACGGAAAATATCCGCAATGGAAATAACGGACTGGCGTTCTGCCGGAGTTACCGCTACTTTCACTAAAATAAGCTCTCTGGAAACAGACTGTCCCGGCGGAAGCTCCTTAATCTCTCTTACATCTTCCAGCTTTGCCAGCTGCTTTTTAATCTGGTCCAGAATCTGTTCATCTCCGGTAACCACTACAGTCATTCGGGAGAAGTTGCTGTTTTCTGTCACACCTACGGTTAAGCTGTCGATATTATATCCCCTGCGGCTAAACAAACCTGCCACACGGCTTAATACACCGAAAGTGTTATCTACCAGAATAGATAAAACCATCTTTCTCATAGAATCCTCTCTCTTTCTGAATTTGTCACTTTAATTCGTTATAGCGTTAATTCAATTTCTATCATTGTAACCCTACACTTTAATAATGTCAAGTGAAAAAGCATAAAAAAATAAAAAATCCCTATGCTATAACGTACCTTGCCATTATAACATAGGGTTTTAAATTTTTCTACGCCTTATTTATTTAATATAAAATCTCTCAAATATACAAAACCTTCATTGATGGCACGAAGAACTGCCTTAGAAGAGAAGGTAGCACCGGATACTACATCAACATTTGTAGCATCAAAAGCCGGAGTCGCTAAAGTTCCCGGTACTTCTCCGTTTTCAGACGCCTGTGCAATTGCCTTGTTGGTTAAATCTACGAAACCGCCTACATAAATGCTGACGCCGGATACCGCATCGGTATAACCTGTTTCATTTAAGATACCGTCTGTGGTCTGGTTTTCTACTACATAGGCACCAAGGGATTCGGACTGGGTTTTCCATACCGGCTTCATGACATACTTGCCTTCCGCGGAAAGCTGTGCTTTTGAAACGCCGCCATACATTTCATCCCATACGACATTTGTTACCTTACCGTTCTCAATAGTTACGTTTACAAAGCCGTAATTGCCCTTGTCATCCTTTTCACCTTCTACGGTATAAACACCATCCTGGCCGTTGGCCTGGGCAATTGCCTTATCTACAAGTCCTACAAAACCACCAACATAAATACTGACACCGGATACTGCATCCGTATAACCGGTTTCATTCATAATACCTGCAGTGGTCTGGTTTTCCACTACATAGGCGCCAAGAGAGTCGGATTGGGTTTTCCATACCGGCTTCATAACATACTTACCGTCTATGGAAAGCTGTGCCTTGGATTCACCGCCATACATCTCATCCCATACTGCAGATACAATCTTGCCTTTTTCCACAGTTACAGTTACGAATCCATAGTTACCCTTATCGTCCGGTTCGCCCTGTGCAGTGTATACACCATCCTTTAATACTGCAACACCGGAAGCCTGAGCCATTGCCTGATTGGTTAAATCCACAAAGCCGCCAACATAAATGCTGACTCCGGATACCGCATCGGTATAACCGGTTTCGTTTAAAATGCCGTCGGTGGTCTGATTTGCTACCACATATGCACCGAGAGCTTCGGACTGGTCTTTCCAGGTTGGGTTACCTTCTACCATGACATACTGACCGGTCGCTGCCAGTTCTGCCTTGGAAGCACCGCCGTACATTTCATCCCATACAACACTTGTAACCTTGCCGTCTGCTATGGTTACGGTTACAAAACCGTAATTACCTTTTTCATCCGGCTCTGCCTGTGCTTTATATACACCGTCTGTTAATGTACCTGCAACAGAAGCTTTTTCTGATTCGATACCGAGAATAGCAGAAATATCAAGTCCGCTTGCGGTTACCGGAAGCTTTACACCGGAAAGAACAGATTTATAAGCCTCCTCATCTACCTTAGTACCGATATTTTCAGTTTCCATGCTACTGGTAACATCATAAGAAACCAAAGTCTGACCATCCGCAGAATAAGTTGCTTCTATAATCATTTCACCAACATAACCGTTCTCGGAAATTACCACGGTATAAGTACCGTCTGCGTTCTGTCTGGCTTCTTTGATTTTGGAATTTGCACCTGATACATCTAAAGTAACACTTCCTGCGTGTTCCATTTTGGAAATTGCAATGGACGCTCCTCCCACCAGGATGGTTGCCACTGCCAGTATAATCACTGCTTTTAAACCATTGTCTTTTTTCTTTTTCATAAACAAACTCACTTTCTTATTAATTCCGACCTCTAGTACATAAGTCCTAAACCTAATGCACCGTAGCTTGTTCATTATAACTTATTATCCCAACTCTGTAAAGCGGTTTTTGCTCCCTTTGCAAAGATATTATTTTCCATTGACAGTTTCAAACAAAACCAGTAAAATCCAAAGCAGGACATCGCGCGCGCAGCGCAGAAAGAGGTTGTTTTGAACTCAAGAACCCCCGGCAGATTTTATTCTGCATTTTTGATCATCCTTTTATCTGTTATTACACTGTTTTCCGGATGTAATTTCCCGGAAAATAACATCCCTGATTCTCCCGCAAACGACGAGAATAAAAGTAATATCGTTGTTTCCGGTACCGATTATTTAGTAATTCCTCTAACCACCGGTGATGTATCGCCTATCTCCGCCTGCAGCTATGACCTGTTGCACACCGTATGTACCATTCAGATTTACGACTCTACCGATTATACTGTTTTAAACGAATGCTTTGCCGTTATTGATTATTATGAAAAAATATTCAGCAGAACCCTGGAAAGTTCTGAGGTGTACCGCATTAACCACGCCTCTGACAATAATAAACAGCCGCAAACTACATTCACTGTTTCAGAGGAGTTAAAGGATATCCTGGAATTCTCCTTATCTTATGGTGCACTTTCCGATGGTGCCCTGGATGTCAGTATTGCACCCCTCTCCTCCCTTTGGGATTTCTCCAATTTGGAGCACAAAACAACAGCCCCCGCAGCAGATGCCATCATAGCCGCAAAAGAATTGGTAAATTACAATAATATTTCATTAAACGGTAATGTTGTAACTTTTACAGAACCGGGCATGCAGCTGGAACTTGGCGCAGTTGCCAAAGGCTACATTGCAGACCGTGTAAAAGATTTTCTGTTGTCCAAAGGTGTAACCAGTGCCCTCATAAACTTAGGCGGTAATATTCTTTTATTAGGAGAAAAACCGGACGGTTCTGCATTCAATGTAGGCATCCAGAAACCGTTTGAAGACCGGGATGCGGTTGTTGTTGCCATCTCCGAATTAAAAGACTGCTCCATGGTTTCCTCCGGTATTTATGAACGGTATTTTTACGATGCGAACGGTAAGTTCTATCATCACATCTTAGATGCCTCTACCGGATATCCTTGTGATACCGACCTGCTTCAGGTAACCATTATCAGTAAAGACTCTGCCACTGGTGACGCATTAAGCACCGCATGTTTTGCTTTGGGATTAGAAAAAGGAATGGCGCTTATCCATTCCCTTCCCGATGTTTATGCTGTTTTTATTACTTCCGATGGCACTTTACATTTTTCCGACGGATTCCTAGAAACAATTCCGACCAGAACAGAATAAAAGCAGCCGGCATTATCTGTCAGCTGCTTTTTTCTTATCATATAGTTTATATGGCGTATTAAAATCTACATAGGCAGCCGGATGCTTCCCTTTTTCCCGTTCCGCTTCCGACGGAGGAGTCATGTAGTTTTCTCCGTATAAACAAGTCAAATACTGTTCCGGATGCTCTGCTCCGTTATAACTTCTCTGCTCAAATGAATAACTTTGAGGCACACCAAAAATTTCTTTTTTTATGTCCTCCCGGAGTCCCCAGTGTCCTAACAGATTAGAATAATACGGACTGCCGCTCGTTCCTTTCCTTATGCAGTTATCCATACGCTTTGTAATTGCATCCACATCAAACAGTAATTGAATCATCCGGATAATGATTACTTTTGGAAGCGCTCGTTTTTTCTCATGAAAATCCAGTATCAATCCATACAATATCCGCTTATACAGACGTATCTGATAATATTTTAATTTTCTTTGCCACGCTTTGGCGGGTGCTTCGTCCAACGGAAAAATTTCCAGATACACACCACCCACATAAGTATCCTTGCTCCGTCGCTGCTCAATATAGGTAGTATTTACATTTTCGAAATGGGCAAACGCATATGGAATACCGGATTCCAGCCGGTGATGGCGTAAACCAAAGCCGACAGGCATTTTGTCTTTTAATGCTAACAGCTTTTCGTAATCCTTCCTTGGCATTCCGATATCAATATCGTCGTCCCACGGGATAAAACCCTGATGCCGGTAAGCCCCCAGCATAGTACCGCCCAGCATATAATAGGTCAAGCCCTGCTCTTTGCAGAATCCGTGAAAAACATCCATCACTTCCAATAGATTTTCATGTAATTCCTGCATTTTATGCTACCTCTTCCTTTCTACTCCTCATTCTGCAATGTCAATTCTGCATCTATCACTTCTGTATAATGCTTATTGCGCAGGTCTTCCACCGGCGGAGTCATATAATCTCCATACATCTGGGTTAAAATGGCATCATAATTTTTCGGAGCCTTGCACATCATTCCTTCAAAAACATACTCTGCTGTTTCATCATAATATTTTTTCGGAAACACCTCTTTCATCCGATAGGCACCCATAAAATTTCCTACATATGCAGAAGTTTCATAATCAAACCGCTTTAATGCACGGTCAATCTTTTCCATCAGTTTACGGGTATTTAAAATTTTATCAAACTTAATTACTTTACCGATATTGACAAGAATCTGCTCATACCAGACACGTTTTTTTACACTTACTGCCACAATTTTATCAAACTGGGAATATACAAACAAGAAGCGTAAAAACAATAAATATAACCCGTACAGCTTACGAAGGAAACGATTTCCCGGCATACCGTCCAAAGGAAAAACATCGATCCAGGCATAAGTTTCCTTTTCTTTCACACCGGACCGGTCAATGACCCTGCTGTTATAATTGTATACCTTAGGATTACAATAAATATGCTGTTCACTTGTTCTGAAATGCACATATCCCAAAGGAGCCTTTAGTTCCACCGGCGCAATCTTACAAAATTTTTCAAAATCAGCCCTCGGCAAACCGATATCAATATCATCATCCCACGGAATAAATCCTTGATGCCGGACAGCCCCAAGAAAGGTTCCTCCCATCAGATAATATCTCAACTCATGCTTCTCACATAGTTCTATTATCTGCTTTAAGATATCCCGCTCAATTAATTGAAGTTTGCGTAAATTCGTCATGTCATCTGCTCCAGTACGAATGGTTGTTTGTCAGATGTAAAATCCAGTCTTTTTTCAGCCACTTATGATGCTTTCCAAGAAAATATCCCACGGCTTTGAAAATATTTTCGCCGACAAAATCTGCAATTTCCATATAATATTTCTGATTTATCAGGTAGGACAATACTGCCGTTCCGTATTTGAATCCGGCCTTTTCTTCACTTCCCGCCTTAAATACTTTGGAATTGTCCGCATGGGATACCCCTTCGTCAAATTTCCGCCGCAACTGGTACATCCAGTTATCACTCTCCGAAAAATAGACTTTTGCATCTGCGCAATAAGAAATTTTACCGCCTGTCTTTAACAAATCAGCTCCAAAAAGATTTCCCTCTCCTGCAATAATTCTGTCGGAGAAACCACCTAAGGACTCAAAAACATCTCTGCGGTACATAGCGCAGGCATTAGAAATCCGGAATGCACGGACACCGTAAGTTTCTATATCCTCTTTACTACGCACATAGGATTTGGATGGATAGTCATATAAATTAATATATGTTTTTAATACTCCTGCCGCAGGGCCTGTTACATGTCTTGCCCAGGCTACACCGGCACCGCCTTCCATACTCCATAACAATTCCTCAATAAGCTTAGCATCTGCAGGAATCGCATCCTGCTTCATAAACAGAAGAAACGGACTTTCTGTGCGTTTTGCACCGGCATTTCTGGTTGCACCCTCATCAAAGTTTTTCTCTTTTACCGGAATAATTTCCAAAGAAAGAGGAAGTCTGTGACCAAATAATTTATGTTTTCCGAAGTACTTATAAATTTGCTTCTGAAGTTCTTCACAGGAATCTTCTTTCCAACCGGTTTCCACATTAAGAAGAACCACTTTTTCCGGAAGAACCGTCTGACCGGCCAAACCTTCCAACAGTTTAAATAATCGCTTTCCCCAGTGACACACCGGAATAATTACATCCACTTTGCTTTTCAAAATTCCCATTTACTTTCTCCCCCTTCCGAGTATCTGCTTTTTGCTCCTTTATCGTTTTGGCATAGATTTTACTGCTTCTATCAATTTCTCTACATCTTCCTCTTTCGTTGCCCAGGAAGTGCAAAAACGGATGGCATAACGGTTTTCATCTATCCTATCATTATACTCAAATAAAAAGCTTCGGTTCAGTATTTCTATTTCATCATTTGTAAATATCGGAAACTGCTGATTGGTTACGGAGTCTTCCATAAACTCAATGCCGCATTCTTTTAGTCCTTGTTTCAGCTTCATAGCCATTTTATTTGCATGAATTGCAGCTTTGAAAAACAAATCATCCGTAAATAGCCGGTCAAACTGTATTCCGAGAAGTCTGCCTTTTGCCAACATGCCTCCGTGCTGCTTGATGGAATACCGGAATTCTTTTTGCAACTCCGGATTAAGCAGTACTACCGCTTCACCAAATAATGCACCGTTTTTGGTGCCACCGATGTAAAATGCATCCGTCAGCGCCGCAACATCCTCGATGGTTAAATCATTTCCCTCTGCGGTTAAGGCACTGCCAAAGCGGGCACCGTCTAAATATAAATACAGCCCCATTTCCTTACAGCAGGCAGAAATATCTTCCAGTTCTTTTTTGTAGTAAATCGTACCAATTTCAGTAGAGTCGGAAATATAAACCATTTTCGGTTTTACCATATGTTCATCGGAATGGTATTCCACTGCTGCACGGATATCCTGAGGTGTCACCTTTCCTTCTTTTCCTTCTACCGCAATTACCTTATGACCGGTTGCCTCAATCGCACCGGTTTCATGCACGTTGATATGGGCTGTTTTTACCCCGATAACTGCTTCAAAGGAACGGAGAAACGCACTGATACAGGTCTGATTTGTCTGGGTTCCTCCCACCAGAAAATGCACCTGGGCATCCGGACGGTTGATTCTTTTTTTAATCTTTTCCGATGCAGAAGCACAGTATTCATCCATTCCGTATCCTACGGTAGATTCCAAATTCGTTTTAACCAGTGCTTCCATTATTTCCGGCAAAGCACCCTCGCTGTAGTCATTTTTAAAGCTTATCATAAGGCCTGTCCTCTTTTCTGTCTTTGAAATTCCGCACTACTATAATCCACAAGATTTCCCTACTATAATAATATCAATTCTTCGCGGAGTAATCAAGTTCATATTGATAAAAAAGACGAATTCTGTTATAATGGCTTTTACGCGAGGAGGTTCCCTCGCACTCACATGACAAAAGAATATATACAAACAAAGGAGAGTTTATCTATGGAAATGTTAGTTTCTGTACTGTTGTTTGCGGTCGGCCTTGTGTTGCTTATTAAAGGCGGCGACTGGTTCGTAGACGGTGCTTCCGGCATTGCTACTCGCTTCCATCTGCCTGATATTGTGGTAGGTGCCACCGTAGTTTCCATCGGAACCACCTTACCTGAGGTAATGGTTTCCGCCACCGGAGCCCTGCAGGGTCAGGGTGCCATGGCTTACGGTAACGCCATCGGTTCCATCATTTGTAACACAGCCCTCATTGCTGCAATTTCCGTTGCCTGCAATCCGGGTCCGGTTAATGTAAAAACCATGAAGATGCCTGTTTTATTCTTCTTCGGTTCCGCAGCCCTGTACTGCCTGGCAGCTTACGGTCTTGGCGAGTTCCCTCGCTGGATGGGCTTTGTTATGTTAGCCATCTTTGTAGTTTATACTTTATTTAATGTCCGTAACGGTTTAAAGAATCCAAGTGAAAGCGAAGAAGCCGCCACAGAAGAAGGCGGTGAAAAACCACTTTGGCAGCAATTACTTTTATTAGTTGTTGGTGCAGCCGTTATCGCAGTAGGTGCAAGACTCTTAGTTAACCACGGTACCATCATCGCAACAAAGCTCGGTGTTCCTGAAACCGTAATTGCCCTTACTTTCGTAGCACTTGGTACTTCCTTACCGGAACTTGTTACCACTATCACTTCCTTAAAGAAAGGCCGTGCATCTCTTGGTATCGGTAATGTTATCGGTGCAAATGTATTTAACTTAGTACTGGTCTCCGGTATTTCCGTTGCACTTGCTCCGTTTGAAGTACCGGTTGGTAAAACATTCTTCGGCATCAACTCTTCCTTAATTTTGGATATTCCGCTGATGCTGGTTGTAATGCTATTATTAACTGTTCCGGCATTACTTAAGAAGAAACTTGGCCGCTGGCAGGGTATCACACTGCTTTGCATTTATGCAGCGTTCTGCGTAAGCCAGTTCTTCCTGTAATAACAAGGTTACTGTTTGAAAAATGGAAAGAGGAGATTTATCTGGGACAACTTGTTGTTCTAAGATAAATCCCCTCTTTTTATTTTGAAAAAGAAACCGCCAAAATATGGATGAATAAAACAAGAAGTTGCGCAGCAACGGCTGACGGCTTTGCCGGCAGGTTTTATGAATCCAATTTGGCGGTTTCCAAACAGTAACCTGTTACTCCTCTTTATCCAAATAATAATAAAACACCTTTTTCATATCCTCATTTGATAGAAACGGATACATTGCATCCAGATTCATTTCTCTTTTACCAGCAATAACATCCTCCACAATTTCATGCATCACTCTTCCTGAAATAAACGGAAGAAATCTTCCGTAATCTTTTCCGGATTCCACTGTTTCTAAAAACATTTTGTCAATCACTGCGGTACTCATGAATGGAAACAGATCATTTAACCGGAACCCTTTCCATTCCTCTGCCTCGCTTTCCAATACATTTTTAGCAATCATATCAATTTCTTCTGTTCCTAAAAAAGGCAGCATCTTTTTTAATTCATGACTCATAATCGTCCTCACTTTCTGCTATAAATCCCTCGCATTTTTCTTTCTAAAAAAGTTCAAATTATCACGCATAAATACTTGTTCTGATGTAGATAACCGGTCATATAGCGCTCCATCAATTTTTTCTCCCTTACGCTTAATGGAGCTCAGCACCTGCATCCTCTCCTCCGATGAAAACTGCCAGAACACTTCAGGCAAATCCACCTTTAAATCACCGTCACAAATTCTGCGGACAATATACTCCCGGTTATGTCCCCGAAAGAGATTCTGCGGGTCAGGATCTTTTTCCTCATTCAGACACAATAATTCTTCAAACGACACCCCAAATAATCTGGTTAACGTTATCAGATTGTCAATGGTAGGCACTGCCTGTCCCAGTTCCCACCGGGATACTGCTTGTCTGCTTACATAAAGCAGTTCTGCCAACTGGTCCTGATGATACTTATTTTTTATGCGATATTCCTGTATCTTTTTTCCCACGGCAATACAGTCTAACATGCCTTCTCCTTTCTGCCTCATGGCTGTTGTTTGAAACGTTTCTGTAATAAGCATACACTTTTTAAAAGAATAAGTCACGCAATTCATAATTGCAAAAACAAGGTTACTGCTTGAAAATCCGAACAGTAACCTTGGTATTTTACATATCAAATAAATCTGCATGTGTTCCGGTATCAACTAAGGTCAATACCAATATATCATCTTCCTTCAGATACATTAACAGCCAATCCTGCTGAATGTGACATTCCCGGAAGCCTTTGTATTTTCCTTTCAGCTCATGGTCATGATATTTTTCTTCTAATGGAATTCCATGACGAAGTTTATCAACAATTCCCTCTAATAATTTTGTATCCAAACCTCGCTTTTGGGCTAATTTATAACTTTTCTTAAATTTTGCCGACCATTTAACTTCATATATCATGCATCTAACTCCCTAAATAGTTCCTCTAAATCAGTGTATCCCTTCACATTCGGATCCCTGCTAATCCTTTTAGCCTCTTCCATTGCTTCTAAAACCTCCGGCTTATACTTTGGAAGTTCCACAGCAAAAGGCAAACCATTCTTCAAAATACATTGCTTTAAGAAAATATTAATTGCACCGGACATATCCATACCGAGCTGAGCAAATAATTCTACTGCACTTTTCTTTACATCTTCGTCAATTCTAATCTGTGTTGGTACTGTTGCCATCTTAGCCACACTCCTTAATATAAAATCAAAATACTATACTTTAGTATCTCTCTTCTCTTTTATTATATTCATTTTGATTTACATTGTCAATTATTTGTATTGTTTTTACGTGTTATTAATAGTCAAAAAATATTCTGCTTGAAATCCAATAATCAGCATGTTAAACTCAGTTCATATATCACATCATACTCTAGAGGTCTTATGAAAAAACTGTATAATAAGTTTCCCATATTAATCGGACTGATACTTGGCATGGGAATTAGTATCTGCTTTATCCTGTTTGAATATTTTTTAGTCGCAACCGGAATTTCCGAATGCGGTGTTATTGTAGACTCCTGTCTGCGAATCATCACAAGCATCTTAACTCTCATACTATTAAAAGTAATTTACAAAAATAAATTTGGCAAGCTGTTCACTACCCGACCACCTAAAAGTACTTGGTTGTACTGTATCCCAATGTTCTTATACCTTCTCATACAATTTTTACATCTTCCCACTGCAGAAAGTCTCACAACTGCCTACATTTCCGGCTTTTTGTGGTCTTGTCTGCAACAAATCGGAACCGGCTTTTGGGAAGAGGCTGCTTCCAAAGGTATTTTAATGAGTGGAATGTTAGCCAAATGGAAAGATTCTGCAAAAGGCAGGTTTGCAATGGTATTTCTTACCGGTTTATGCTTCGGAGCAACGCATATTCTGAATTTTCTGTTTGGAAGTGACATAATTTCCTGTCTCTGGCAAGCCTTATATGCCAGTGCCTTTGGAATATTTGTTGCAGCAATTTATCTACACTCCGGAAATCTTGTACTATGCATGGTAATACATACCGTATGGGATATTTTAATCCGTATTCCGAACTATTTCTGCGAAAATATACAGTATGGACTGCTGACAGATATTATTTATACAACGGAAGATATTTTAGAATTAGGAATCTTTCCAATTGTGGCGATTGTGATTTATGTGAAATATAAGGGAAACAAGAATTCTGAAGTATCTTCCGAAGTTACTGAAACAAACTAAATGTCCCAAAATAACAAGGTTACTGTTTAAACCGCCAAATATATTCGTAAAACCTGCCGTCCAAGCCGTCAGCCGTTGCTTCGCAACTACTGTTTTACTCATATATATTTGGCGGTTTCTTTTTCAAATTAAAAAAGTGGGATTTATCATAAGACAATATATTGTCTCAGATAAATCCCACTTTCTCAATTTTCAAACAGTAACCTTGTTAATTACTTAAAGTACTCTACACCACTCTCGAAAATTCTCTGGTTCTGCTCACCGTAAATATTGAGAGCCACGCCATCACCACGACGCTCGGAGTGAGCCATCTTACCAAGTACACGGCCGTCCGGGCTGGTAATACCTTCGATTGCCCAGTAGGAAGCGTTTGGATTGAAGTCTTCGTCCATGGTTGAGTTGCCGTCAAGGTCTACGTACTGGGTAGCAATCTGACCGTTAGCCGCTAACTTCTCTAACCATTCCTTGCTTGCTACGAAACGTCCTTCACCGTGGGAAGCAGGTACAGCGTAAACGCCGCCAAGCTCTGCCTTCATAAGCCATGGGGACTTGTTAGTCACAACCTTGGTGTAAACGGACTTGGAAATGTGGCGTCCGATGTTGTTTCTTGTTAAGGTTGGGGAATCATCCTTCTGTGGAGTGATTTCGCCGTATGGTACCAGACCAAGCTTGATGATAGCCTGGAAACCGTTACAGATACCAAGAGCAAGACCGTCTCTTTCCTTCAGGAGAGCATTAACCGCGTCGGTAATCTTTGCATTCTGGAATGCAGTTGCAATGAACTTACCGGAACCGTCAGGCTCGTCACCAGCGGAGAAGCCGCCAGGGAACATAAGAATCTGTGCTTCCTTGATAGCCTTTTCGAAAGCAAGTACGGATTCTCTGATGTCTGCTTCATTTCTGTTCTTGAATACTACAGTATTTACGTTTGCACCTGCTGCTTCGAAAGCACGAAGGGTATCGTACTCACAGTTGGTACCAGGGAATACAGGAATAAATACGGTAGGCTTTGCAATCTTGTTCTTTGCTGTGTAGATGGTCTTTGCATCAAAGAGTACCTTTGGAGCTTCTGTTTCCTTCACCTTGGAACGGGTTGGGAATACTCTTTCTAAAGTATCGGTCCATGCTGCAAGAGCATCTTCCATAGATACCTTTACGCCGCCGTAAGCAAATACAGGCTCTTCAGTTACTTCACCCACTACATAGTAGGAAACGCCTGCTGCATCAAGCTTAGCAACGTCGGTAACTTCTGCAAGGATTTCACCGTAAGCAGGAGCAAATAATGCTTCTTCGGAAGTACAGCCTGCACAAATCTTTGCACCAAGCTTGTTACCGAAGCCCATCTTGCTGACAGCTTCTGCAATACCCTTTGCACCGAGAGCGTACATGGAAGCGATAGCGCCTTCTCTTGCAAGAGCGGTAATCTTTGTCATCTGAGCCATGAAGTCTTCGTAATCAGGTAAGCTGTAAGCATCCTTCTTCATGCCGAACTTCACAATCTTGTTGCCTGCCTTCCTAAATTCACCGGTGATAACATCGCCTGTCTTTGCAATATCTACTGCAAAGGAAACCAGTGTCGGAGGTACGTCGATATCCTGGAAAGTACCGGACATACTGTCCTTACCGCCGATGGAAGGAAGACCAAGCTTCATCTGGGCTTCATAAGCGCCAAGAAGAGCTGCTAAAGGTTCGCCCCAACGCTTAGGATCGTTACCTAAACGACGGAAGTATTCCTGGAATGTGAAACGGATCTTTGTATAGTCACCACCTGCTGCTACAATCTTAGCAACGGAGGAAATAACTGCGTATGCTGCACCATGATATGGGCTCCAGCTGGACAGGTATGGGTCGAAACCATAGCTCATCATGGTAACGGTATCGCACTTGCCGCGGAGAACCGGAAGCTTTGCAATCATGGTCTGTACCGGTGTTAACTGATACTTACCGCCGTAAGGCATGGTAACTGTGGAAGCACCGATGGAGGAGTCGAACATTTCTACAAGACCCTTCTTGGAACAGGAGTTAAGGTCAGCAAGCATAGCAAGCCATGCAAGTTCTACGCCTTCCTTACCTGCTAAAACGCCTTCGTTCTTAGCAAGCTTCTTGTTTGTTCTTGCTGCTGCATAATCAGCACCCTTGTTGAAGTAGTTGTCCTCTGCCTTTGGCATTGTTACAACTGCAGTTGTTTCCTGATGAGCACCGTTGGTGTCAAGGAACTTTCTTGCGATATTTACAATTTCCTTGCCTCTCCAGGAAAGAACCAGTCTCTTTTCTTCTGTTACTACTGCTACAGGAACTGCTTCTAAGTTTTCTTCTGCTGCGAAAGCAAGCATTGCATCAACATCCTTTGCCTCAACAACAATTGCCATACGCTCCTGGGACTCGGAAATAGCAAGTTCGGTACCGTCAAGACCTGCGTACTTCTTTGGCACCTTGTCAAGGTCTACTCTAAGACCGTCGGCAAGTTCACCGATGGCAACGGAAACACCGCCGGCACCAAAGTCGTTACACTTCTTGATAAGCTTAGTAACTTCTTCACGACGGAATAATCTCTGGAGCTTACGTTCAGTAGGAGCATTACCCTTCTGAACTTCTGCACCGCAGGTAGCGATGGATTCGGTAGTATGAGCCTTGGAGGAGCCTGTTGCACCACCGCAGCCATCACGACCGGTACGTCCACCCATTAAGATGATGATATCGCCCGGATCGGAGTTTTCTCTAATTACATTTCTTCTTGGAGCGGCACCCATAACAGCACCGATTTCCAGTCTCTTTGCCACATAGTTTGGATGATAAATTTCATCTACAAGGCCTGTAGCCAGACCAATCTGGTTACCATAGGAGCTGTAACCGTTCGCTGCACCGGTAACAATCTTTCTCTGAGGAAGCTTACCGGATAAAGTATCCTTAATTGCTACGGTTGGGTCTGCAGCACCGGTAACACGCATTGCCTGATATACATAACCACGGCCAGAGAGTGGGTCACGGATAGCACCGCCAAGGCAGGTAGCCGCACCACCGAATGGCTCGATTTCGGTTGGATGGTTGTGGGTTTCGTTCTTGAAGAATACTAACCACTCTTCGGTCTTGCCGTCGATTTCTACAGGAACGATGATGGAGCAGGCATTGATTTCATCGGATACTTCCATATCCTCTAACTTTCCGTCTGCTCTAAGCTGCTTCATGGCAAATACGGCAAGGTCCATTAAGCAGACAAACTTATCGTCACGGCCGGCATACATCACTTCGCGGCTCTTTAAATAGTGCTGGTAAGATGCCTCGATTGGTGCCTTGTAGTCGCCGTCTTCGAAAGTAACGTTGGTTAATTCTGTAGAGAAGGTAGTATGACGGCAGTGGTCAGACCAGTAAGTATCCAGCACGCGGATTTCGGTAACGGATGGATCTCTCTTCTCTTCGTTCTTGAAATAGTTCTGGATATGTAAGAAATCCTTGAAGGTCATGGCAAGACCTAAGGAATCGTACAGCGCCTTAAGCTCAGCTTCCGGCATATCCTTGAAACCATCATAGATGATAACATCAGCAGGATCTTCAAATACAGTGTTGAGAGTTTCCGGCTTAACCTCGGATGCCGCACGGGAGTCCACCGGGTTGATGCAGTAGCTCTTGATTGCTTCTACTTCTGCATCGGTAACGTCACCGCTGAGTACATAGGTAGTAGCGCTGCGGATCACAGGCTCTTCGGTCTCATTTAAGAGCTTTACACACTGCTCTGCAGAGTCTGCTCTCTGGTCGAACTGGCCCGGAAGATATTCTACGGAGAATACCTTATCACCTGCGTTCTTTTCGAAAGTTTCTTCATATACATAGTCAACAGGAGGCTCAGAAAACACGGTAACTAATGCTTTCTTATAAGTTTCCTCACTTACATTTTCCACATCGTAGCGCACAAGAACACGAACACCGGACACTGTCTGGATGTTTAAGTATTCTTTGATTTCATTCATGAGTTCTTCGGCTCTAACTGCGTAGGCCGGCTTCTTTTCGGCATAAACTCTTCTTACATTAGCCATGATAATCCTCCTTTGATTTGTGTGTGATTTTTATCAACAACGGACATACGTAGCATCAAAGATGCCACTACTTTCTGTCATTCTAAAAACTTACATGTCTAATTGTATCACAGAGTTTATTATTATGAAAATTAATATATTTTAATGGTTTTATAAATTTGACTTATCACAAATTTCTGTTATCCCTCTCTTCCCCATCCGTCAGCAAGCTTAGAAAGCAATTCCGCATGTTCCTTCACTTCTTCCTCCGTCAACGCCTTCACCGTGGATTCCGGATGATGCTTAAACAGGCAAACGCTTTCCCCGTACATTCCAAATATGTCGTAAGAAGGTTCCTTCGGATTGGAAAACGTACCATATGCGTCGCGGATGGCCACAATACCGATTTTTTCTTCCTGCACATTCTTGATTTGCACCTGAAATTTTACCGGCTGATTCATCTCATACCTCGGCTTCCCCGGGCATCGGATTTTTACAAATTAAATAATTTTAACTATTATAAATTTTAATGCTTTTATTATTTTCACTTATGTATTATAATAAAGGGGCGAAACAGCCTATTCTACGCTCATTTTTATTTTGACGTGCTGATTTTGTCATATGATATCAAAATCAGCCCCAAAAAAACAAAAAGGAGGTCAACTCATGGACGTCAACTACGAGCTTTATAAAGTATTTTATCATGTTGCCCGTTCTTTAAGCTTTTCCGATGCAGCACAGGAACTATTTATCTCCCAGTCTGCTGTCAGCCAGTCCATCAAAGTACTGGAACGCCGTCTCGGTCAAACTCTGTTTACCAGAAGTACCAAAAAGGTTGCCCTGACCAAAGAAGGTGAAATTTTATTTAAGCACATTGAACCGGCGATTAACCTGATTGTAAAAGGCGAAGGTCAATTATTATCCGCCAAGGAATCCGGCGGCGTCCAGCTTCGTATTGCAGCTAACGATACTATCTGCCGTTACTTTTTGGTTCCTTATTTCAACCGGTTTCATAAGGAATATCCGGATGTCCATATTAAAGTGATGAATGCCTCCTCCCAGCATTGTGCAGGCTATTTGGATGGCAATCGGGCAGACCTGATTATTACCAATTCTCCAAATCCGGCATTAAACAATACCATGCACATTACGGAAATCAAGGAGTTTCAGGATATCTTTATCGCAGATAAAACCGCATATCCTTTTGAGGAAAAAGAGCTCACCCTGCGGGAATTATCTGCTTTACCAATCCTGATGTTAGATAAAAATTCTACCACAAGCGTATTCTTGCACGAACAGTTTTTAAGTCACTCCATCGACCTGGCTCCTGCCATTGAACTGAGCAGTAATGATCTTTTGGTAGATTTGGCCTCCATCGGACTTGGCATCGCTTTTGTCCCGGATTACTGTATAAACGAACACACGCCGGACAATCTGTATACGTTGAAAATAAAAGACCATATTCCATCCCGCAAGCTGGTTGCCGCTTATGACTCCGGTTTGCCACTTACCGAACCTGCACAATTTTTCTTAAAGCTGTTGCAGGAACCCCATGAAAACCAATAAACTTTCAAAAAGAAAGGATTTTCCCATGATTGACAGTATTATTTTTGACTTAGACGGCACCATGTGGGACACCACAGAAGACGCCGCAAGAATTTGGAGCGAGGTAGTAAAACGCTATCCTGACGTTACCGATGAAATCACCGGTCCAAAATTGAAATCCCTCTATGGACTTCCGTTGGTAGATATTGCCGTAAAACTTTTTACCAGTGTCCCTGCAGAACGAGGCATTGAAATTATGCGTGTCTGCGTTGTGGAACAGTGTCCGTATCTTACCGAACACGGCGGAATTCTCATCGGAAATATTGAGGAAACTTTAAAGAAGTTATCCGAAAAATACAAGCTGTTCATCGTCAGCAACTGCGAAGACGGTTATATCCAGTCTTATCTGGAAGGTCACGATTTTGGTAAATATTTTACGGACTTTGCCTGTCCGGGAACTACCGGCTTGCTTAAAGGGGATAACATCAAGCTTATGGTAGAACGCCATCAGCTTAAAGTGCCGGTTTATGTAGGTGATACCTACGGCGACCAGACCGCTGCTGCAGAAGCCGGTGTACCGTTTGCCTTTGCCGCTTACGGATTTGGTGAAGCAACCGAATATGACTACAAGCTTTCTTCCTTTGAGGAATTGGCAGAAATTTTCTAATTTTACAAAAAGGCATTCAGCCTTAGAAAAGAGGATTACCCATGAAACCTATTGCAAGTTTTACTATTAACCATCTTACTTTGCTTCCGGGCATTTATGTGTCCCGTAAAGACAAGGTCGGTTCCGAAACCATCACTACCTTTGACATCCGCATGACCCGGCCGAACTTTGAACCTGTCATGAACACTGCTGAATTACACACGATTGAGCACCTTGCAGCCACTTTTCTCAGAAACCATAACGAATTCGGCTCCAAAGTGGTCTATTTTGGTCCAATGGGCTGCCGTACCGGCTGTTATCTGCTTCTTGCAGGCGATTATGAATCCAAAGATATCGTACCACTCATGAAGGAACTGTTTACCTTTATCCGTGATTACAAAGACGAAGTACCGGGAGCTTCCGCCATTGCCTGCGGAAATTACCTGGATATGAACCTTCCGATGGCAAATTATCTTGCAGATAAATTTTTAAAAGAAGTACTTGATACTATTTCCGAAGAACGTTTGGTTTATCCGGCATAGAAACAAAAAAAGCGTATCTGCTTTTCTATTTGCAGATACGCTTTTCTGTTTTTTATAATTGAAAGAATTTCATTTCTTCTTCCAGTACTTCGGATATTCTCTTCAGTTGTTCTGCCGAATTTGCCAAAGCACCAATTGTAGAGCTTAATTCCGCCATGGATGCAGTAGTCTCTTCGGAGGATGCTGCATTTTCTTCGGAAATTGCTGAAAGGTTGGAAATAATATCTACCACAGAAGCTCTTGCTTCATCACAAATTTCTGTTTGATTCTTAATTCCATTTGTTTCTTCTCTGGATTCCTCAATTCCGGATGCTACATCAGCAAACTGGTTCTTTGTTTCCTCCAGTTTTTCTTTCTGTTCATTTACAATTATCTGAACCTCCTGCATTACCTTTACCGTCTGTTCGGAATCTTTAATCAATTCTTCAATAATTGATGTAATATGTTGTGCAGAGCTTCCGGACTGCTCCGCCAGACTTCTGATTTGGTCTGCAACCACTGCAAAGCCGCGCCCCTGCTCTCCTGCTCTCGCTGCCTCTATAGAAGCGTTCAAAGATAATAAATTCGTCTGTTCTGCAATATCTGTAATAATTTCTACTGCTTCACTAATCCTGTTAGCAGAGTCATTTGTAGCACTAATTTGCTTGGCGATTCTATCTACAGCCTCCATCGTACGATCGTTAGAACCGGACAAATCACGTACAATCTGCAAAGAATCATTTCCGGCCTTCATCATATGACCTGCCGTATCATTTAAAACCGCAACGCTTTCCACAATGTGTTCGATTACATTCCCCATTTCACCGATACGTCCGGATGCATTTTCAATTTCTTCTGCCTGGGAAGAAGCTCCCTTTGCAATATCATTAACTGCATTGGATATTTCTTCTGAAGAAGAATTTATTTCTGCTGCCATAGAATTTACTTCCGCACCGGTAGCCATCAGGTCGTTAGAAACGGCAAGAATTTTTCTCACTGCCTCAGCTAAGCGATTTTTCAAATCAGAAACGCCCCGAATCATATCACCCAACTCATCCGATCGTTTTAATCCTTTTTGATCAATTTCAACAGAAAGATTACCGCCTGCCAAACCAAGCACAGCTTTTTCTGTTACCTTCAAGCCCCTGGCAAGCTTAAGCACTGAAACTGTTACCAGCACAATAGATAAAACAAACACTGCAACCAAAGCAAAAATCATGGTTGCTGCCTGACTATTAATATATTCTACTACTTCTGCCCGCGGTGCACCGCAAAAAAGCATACCAACCGTCTGTGTCCCGTTTTTCAAAGGAATATATGCTGCGTAATAGCCTTCCCCATTAATCGGCACATTAGGAGCCGAATAATTTTCTCCGCCAATAATAACCGCCTGTTTTACCTCTTCCGTACAGGACGTTCCCACGATACGCTCTCCGGAAGCATCCAAAATCGTTGTGGCATACCGGGTATCCTCATAGAAAAAAGTAACTTCATTATGGTTATCTGCCATAAAGGAATCAAGTAAAGCGGTCTGTTCTGTAATATTTAAATTCCCCTTCATTAAACTTGAACCATCCAGATAATATTCCCCATCATCCAGTGCATCATAAGCAGCTGCAATACTGTCAGCCAGTGTTGTTAAATCATCCAGTTTCTCTGTTCGCATACCGGTGGTTAATGCATTAATTCCTACATATGTAACAATTCCCCCGGTTAAAAGAACAGGCACCACTGCAATCAAGATCAATTTAACAACCAATGATAATCCTTTCTTTTTTTTCATAATACCACCTCCCAATATTGTTATACAATTATTATACAACATATCGAATTTTGCGTCAATATACAGAACTGTTTTTCTAATATATTCATTTATCATATATCGGTGAAAACCGCATATAATGAAGAAACACCGTTATTTGCGGTGTAACGGAAAAGGAAGGAGGTCCCCCTATCTGTGTCACATCCGGATGATGAACAATCAACGCTATCCCTGCCTTTTCATAGTCATACCGCTTTGCTTTTGGCTGCTGCACTTCCGTTTTTACAGCCTTCCTATCAGTATCCGGCCGAACTAACCATGAAATTTTTGGAACTGTCCGAAACAGTAAAGCTCTACCGGGAAATTTCCTTTCCTCACGATATCCCTCCATCGCCCCAAAGAAAAGATGAGCCGGGAATCTTTTCCTTCCTCTTCCGATTTATCCAAGACCCGGAGGGGCTGCTCCGAAGTCTTTCCCTGGTATGTGCTGACAAAGAAAAGGAATTTGTTACCTTACTGCTCAATCTGATACAGGCAAAAAATTTCTACGATAATTACGGTGATATTTTAAGTACATTGATGTCTGCCGATGGAATTGGCAACCTGTTTACCACTCAGGCATCATCTATGCAGGAATCACCCACACAGGAACCACCTGCTCCTGAGGATTTTACCATGCCTGATATGGCATCCGTTCTGGCAGAAGGAAACATCTCCTCCATGCTCAGCCCAGAACAAAACGACACACTAAACCTGTTAAAAACTCTGCTGGACGCAGAATAAAAAAGGAGGTATCCCTATGGAAAACACTATCTTAAACGATCCACTGTTTCAAAATCTTTCCCCTCTGAAAAAAGCTGTCATCGCCGAACTGATGGAAAAGGCTGCCAACACACCGTTAGATAAAGCATTTCCTTTACTGCTAAAAGCAAATGCCACCTTAAACAAACAGGGCGAAGCCTTTACAACTGCAGAAAGAAACCTATTGATTACCGAGTTGACAAAAAAGCTTTCTCCGGAAGAACGAAGAAAAATTGCTGCACTGTTAAAACTTTTATAAACACTCTGCAACTGAAAAGCCGGATACCACAAGGTATCCGGCTTGTATTACATATATTGTTTTAGACCAGTCTTCTTACTAATTGTTCCGGATTATCCGCATATTCCAGCACCGTTTCTTTCGATATCTGCTTTTTTTGATACATATTTAACAGATACTGGTCCATGGTAATCATTCCGCTGGCACCGCCCGCCGCAATCACATTGTTAATCTGATGGTTTTTATTATCACGAATCATATTACGGATTGCATTATCCATATGCATAATCTCATATGCCGGAATCAATTCCCCGTTTACATCAGGAATTAACTGCTGGGAAACTACGGTATGCAGCACCATACTAAGCTGCACACGAATCTGTCCCTGCTGGGTACTTGGGAAGGAGTCTAAAATACGGTCGATGGTGTTTACCGCACCCTTCGTGTGTAAGGTTGCGATAACTAAATGTCCGGTTTCTGCTGCAGTCATAGCAGTTCGGATAGTTTCGGTATCTCTCATTTCTCCCATAAGAATAACATCCGGTGCCTGACGCAGACACGCACGGAGCGCGGAGAGATAGTCCTCCGTATCAATAGCAATTTCACGCTGGCTGATAATACTCTTATCATGTCCGTGAAGATACTCAATCGGGTCCTCCAGCGTAATAATATGAGCTTCCTGCGTATGATTAATCCGGTCAATGATACATGCCTGGGTTGTAGATTTACCACTGCCGGCAGTTCCGGTAACCAGAATCATTCCGCTGTTTACATCTGCCAGCTTCATAACCTCTTCCGGGATGTTTAAGTCTCTCCAATCCGGAATATGGAAGGATACGGTACGGATTACCGCAGCCCAGGAACCTCTCTGCCGGTATGCATTTACACGGAAGCGGGCAATTCCCGGTACCGCAAAGGAAAAATCATCGTCACCGGTCTTTTCGAAATATTCTGTACTTCGTTTTGCCACTTCATATATCTGTCCGATTAACTCTCTGGTATGATTCGGAAGAAGGCGTTCTTCTCCGATACGTACAATACGTCCTTCTATTTTTGCTGTTGCAGGACTACCTGCCAGAAAAAAGATATCCGATGCCCCCTCTTCCACCGCTTTTTTCAAATAATCCAATACTTCCATTTTATTTTCCTCCATTATTCCAAGCTTCCGTTCCATACATCCATGCTGTCATCCTCTTCCCATTCTGTAGTGGAGACCAATTGCCAGCGCATTATTTCATACTCCTCGTCCGATACCTTTACTTCTACCTCCAAAGCCTGAACCTCAGAGACTTTCTGCCGATAATAATAAACTTCACCGTTTTTTTCTACTGCGTCCGCCGGTACTTGTCCCTGTCTGATAGAAGCTAACAGTACTTCTGCTTTTACATCAGCTTCATAATACTTTTGCACTGCCTCTGCCGATGCTTCTGCAAGCCGCCGGTCTGCCTGCACGGTAGACAGACTGAGCAAAGCAAAAATCGTCAGACAAAGTACGGCAAAAATAACAAGCAGGGAACTTCCGCCCACTGCCGGTGGTGCTTCCCGCTTACTCATATTCCGTCACCTCCGTCTGTCCGGCAACCGGAATTCGAAACAACTCTGTTCCGTCCTTCCTTGCTACCACGAGCTCTGCTTTCCAAAAAAAATCGCTGTCATGGTTTTCAGGACAAATCAGCAGATAATATGCCGCTTTCCCCGGATCGGAACTATGATTCCACGCCTCATCAAGCGCTATCTGATAGCCACCCTTAACAGACACTGCATTTTTATCCAGTAAATAACTGCCCAGGCCTACCGCCTTCAAGGTTTCCGCTGCATTCTGTGCCTCTATGGATGCCCGGTTTAACTCCTCGGTATTTTTTGAAATTTTTCCTGACAGAACAAAGGTCTGTAAGCATAGTGCGGCAGCTAAGGCAAATATTAAAACCATTACTATCTGTTCCATCATAACTAATGGTGCTTTGCTCTTCATTATCTGCCTCCTCTCCTTTTACTCCGTAAGGTCAGCTTAACTTCTGTTTTTTCTCCGTCTGTTCCTGTCACAAATACGTTTAGACAATTTTCATTTAGGATAAAATCCACCTGCTGGGCCTCCAGTATTTTTTCTCCCGCTTCCGGTTCAAAGCTTCCTGTTACCGTGGAAAACAATTCCCGCAGATAACCGTCATAGCAATATATTCTGGTGACATATTCTTTGCCGGGCAATTCCATCAGCTCCAATGCTTCTACACCGCAAAAATCACCGATTGTCACTCCACCGGAAACATCTGCTTGCCGAACCTTTGTCGCAATATACTGTGGTACTGTCCGCTCTTCATAAGATGCCTGCTGTCTGTCCACCAGCCTCCCATATGCGCCGGCTCCCGTAAGAAGCACCGACAATATACATATAGCAAAGACACCGAACAGCACCAATACCAGCAAACCCTCTATCTGTGTTTTATTCTCACTTTTTCTCATCTCTTTTTTCCACTACCGTTATATCCGGCATGAGATTTTCTGCAAATATCTCATATCTGACCAGATACCGTTCCTCATCAATCTGAATCCCGTAATGTTCCTTCATATATTCTACATCCGGCGGATAAATTCCCTCCGTTGCATAACAGGTCACCGCACACCGCTTTAATGCCTGTTCCAACTGTTCTTTTCCTTCCTCCCGCTTTCCGTTATCTAAATTATTAACAGACGCCAAAAAGAACAACAAAATTCCTACCGCTAAAATAGGAAACAACATTCCTGAAATTCCTTGTTGCAGTTTCTTTTTCATACGATCACCCGATTGCTTCCATAATGTTCATTAAGGGCAGCATCACCGACAGCAAAATAATTCCGACCAGTATCGAAGTAATCAGCACCAGTGTCGGTTCTACTTTTTCCACCCTGGCAGCCAGTGCCACATCAGCTTCCTCCGTAAGACGGTCCGCAATTTCCACCATAACCGCATCGCCGTTTCCGCTCTGCATACCAAGGCTAAGCAACCGGCACATGGCAGGAGGGAAAACATCTGCTTTCTTTAATGCATCCGCCAACGGAATTCCGCTAAGCAGTTCCTCCTTACAATTTAAACACCGTTCTTTGGCCTGCGGAATATCATTTAATACCTCTGCCGCCAATTCCATGGTTTCTTCTAACGGAAGTCCGCTGGATAGTCCCATGGAAATTGCCTGGGCAAAGCTGGCATCATTCATCTTACGCATAACACCCTTATCACCAGCCTTTTTCTTCCATGCGCCCAACATTTTCTCACGGAATCCGTTGCTGACAGAAAATGCAATTACAAACGCAACCACAACAGCCATTAAAACACACAGGAACGGCATTGCTTTATTAATCACAACACCCAAGGTTAATAAACCGCCTGCAAGACCGCCCATCTTTCCGCCAAGGGAAGCAAATACCGATTGGAAAATCGGAAGCACCTGGGTTAATAAAACAACGATAACCACAAGCATTAACAGAAGCAAAATCGATGGATACAGCAGCGCACTGCGCACCCGGTTGTTCATGTATTCCCTGCCCTCATAATATTTTTTAATTGCCAACAGGGATTCTTCCAAACGTCCCGTGGTTTCTCCCACATTTAATATTCCCTGGACATAAACCGGAAAACATCCGGAATTTTTAACAATTTCAGATAACGGCAAGCCTTCATCTGCCTGCTCAGCCATGGAAATCAGGCAATCCTTCCACACCGTTTCCTTTTCTTCTTCCGCTAAAAGATGTAAACCGTCACCGACACGTACCCCGGAATGTACCAGCCAGGCGATTTCCTGGCAAAATGATGCAATTTCCTTATAGTTTAACTGTCTCATTATAGCCTCCCTGTTTTCCGAAGGAAAATGCCCGCCCGCCTATGCGGGCAGAGGCTTTTACCTCTTAATATATTTTGTTTACTGTATAATTGGAACCGTCTCCAATATACTTCATAATTTCCTCGCTACGATTTCCGGAAGCCGCAAAAGTAGGATCCATCCGCTTCCAGGCAGTACCGTCAAAATAAATGGCATTGTCTATCCATCCGTCTTTTTCTGTATAGACACTGATCCAGGCATGATATACCTCACCGGCATACCCTACGACAAGTTTACATGGTACAGACTGGCTTCTTAACATACCGGTCATTAAAGCTGCATAATCAAAGCAAATTCCCTTCTTACTTTCCAGTACCTTATCTAACACAGGAAGATAGCCACTTTTCACGGTTTCCGCCAGTTCCGTATCATAGGTGATATTATTCACCACATATTCATACACCGCCTGTACTTTTTCCAGCTCTGTTTCTTTTCCCACAGTGAGTCTTGCTGCCATTTTTCTGGTTTCAGTGGCTACTCCATAGTCTACATACTGGTTTGGTCGTATAAACGGTGCAAACTCATCCTTCAATTCCACCTCGGCAGATACGGAAAGTACTGCCGCATACTTATTTCCTTCTGCATTTTCAAAAACCGTTATCTGATAGGTACCGTTACCGTCTGACAGAGGAAACGTCTCCCACTCACCAACGTTAATGTCATATTTATATGTGATTGCCGGGCCTTTGACCTGAACCTTCAACCGTTTTTCTGTTTCGGCAATAAACTTAACCATAACATATCCGTCTGTCATGTTGGAATAGTCGATAATTGCCTTTTCATTCTCTTCTACTGCCACACCCGAAGCCTCCGGCTCCAAAACATCCGGCAACGCAGGTTCTTCCGCAATGACATCCTGTTCCGAATCCACTGTACCAATCACTGTTTCATCTACAAACGGCTCCGGCTGTTTCGGGGGTTCTTCCCCGTTGGAACCACAGCCCGCAAAAAGAAGCAACAGCAATACCGTATACAGCATCTGCTTTTTTTGCAATCGTTTCACCTCTATTCCTGATTATCCAGCTTCTTTCTGTATTCTGCCGGACTCTCTCCTACGTATTTCTTAAATTTCTTATGGAAATAATCCACATTTTTATAGCCGACCATTTCCGCAATTTCATATACCTTATGCTTATTTTCCACTAACAGCTCAATTGCGTGCTTCACACGTACCTGATCCACATAAGAGTTAAAGCTTTCTCCAACACTCTTATTAAATATTTTTCCGAGATAGGAACTGTTATAGCCAAACAAAGCGGCAATTCCCTCCAGCTTTAAATTGGAAGGATAATTATGTTCTATGTAATATAAAATGTCATCCAGCACACTGTCTCTGGACGAATTACCGATGGAACTCATCACCGTTTCAAATTGCTCTGCAAAATAGTCGGTAATCTCATATAAGTAATTCTGCTGATTGATAAACGCAATAATATCCTGATTTGAATCAAACGGGATATCCATAGAATTATAGCGATGGTTCATGGTATCCTTTACTTGCAAATATAAATCTGTCGTAAACAGTTTTACCGCAGAAATATCGGTTTCCACCTGATATAAATACGCCTCCAATTCCCGTAAAGTTTCCTGTACCTTACGTCGGTTAAAGGTCTGTAAATAATCCGTCAGTTTTGCACAATATTCCTCTGCTTTTGCACGATCTATGGCCATTTTTTCTTCCCGGCTTTCCGGGAGCTCCGTATATCCCAATACATGCTGACCCTTTTCACAGAAAAAACGTCTGCCCAGAAGTGCAGCTGCCTGTTCATAGGACCTCTTCAATTCACTAATATCCGTTACTTCGACGCCGTACGAAAGGAACAACGTATCCAGCGGACTTCCTTTTTGCGGTGCGGATTCGTAATGCCGCAAGAAACGCTTGAATTTTTCAACGGCAAAATTTCCCTTTAACAATAAAATATTCTTCTCTTTTATTACAAAGTGTTCGAAGGAATCACTTCCGGTATCCGCCACCATAAACATGTCGGCAAACTGGTATGGCAGTTCCACCTCACCGATTTGGAAATTTTCGTACAGCACAACCTGATACACTTCCGCGTCCAGCTTTAACTCTGCTAAATTTAACAACTCCATCCGTGCTTTACCTAATAAGATATCCTGCAGGATTTCTTTTTTGGATTTTCTGCGGAAGAATTCATCATCTTCTTTTTTCTGACGTGTATCCTGAATCGTTACATAAACTTCTTTTACTACCTTTTCCAACTCTTCCTCGTCCATCGGCTTGGTGAGATAATATTTCACCCCAAACTTCATGGCAGTCTGGGCATATTTAAAATCAGAATAACCGCTTAAAATAACAAAAGTTCCGAAATATCCCTGCTTTCTTGCCTGCTCAATTACCTCCAGACCGTATAGCTTTGGCATACGGATATCCATCAGAACCAAAGAAGGTTGTAAACGGAGGATTTCCTGCAGTGCTTCTTCTCCGTTTGACGCTTCTCCGCAGACTGTAAAACCCAGTTCTTCCCAGTCAATAATACACTTTAGCCCCTCTCTGATATTCGCTTCATCATCCGCTATAAATACGGTTTCCATGATTTCCTTCATACTGCTCTCCCTAAAAATGGCATACTATTCCTTTATACTGTATTATACACTAGTTTTGTCGAACTGCGCAAGATTTTCTGTGGTTTTTTCTCTCTGATTTCCAGCTGTATGAATTATCAGGAATAAAGATTACCGTAGAATTAAATTTCTATATTCGCAAAAGACCCCGGAATCAAATCATTCCGGGGTCTTTTATGAAAAACTATAAATTCTACTTAGCAGTAATCTTTATCTTTACTTTACCTCTCTGCTCACCCATAGCGGTAATATTTGCTTTACCGGCCTTAAGGCAGGTTACTTTAACCGTTACCTTGCCATCTTCCGGTAATTTTCCTGTTACTTCAACGACAGCTACAGAACTGTCATCGGACATAAATGCAATTTTTTCTGTTGTAATACCAGGTTCTACAGTAATGGTGAATTCCCTTGTTTCACCTACTGCCATGGTTGCCTCTGTCTCCGTTGCCTTAATGGAAGTAATTGGAACGGTTTCCACGGTCTCTGTCGATTCAAATACCAGATTGGAAACCGTAAAGGTTACTTCAATACGCTTTGGTTCCGGATGTCCTGCAATATTTAAGGAGAAGTCACTGTTTGCAGTAACCTCTGCCACAGCGGAACCGTCCCATGCGTTAAATGGGTCTCCGGTATCCAGTATTCCGCCCTTCAATGCACTCTTTGGGGCCGTCTGGGTAATCGTTAATTCCTGACCGTCTACCACAATCTTATCATACTTGATTTCGCAGGTTGCCGCTTCTGTTTTTGCTTTTACTGCTGTTGTTACCAGATAATCCTTAATATACAAGGAGCCAATACCTGCCAGACTGGTTACACCTGCTGCCTTAGCCGCATCGGAAAGGTCGGTGGATGCATCAATCACTACGGTGTACTGGCCATTTCCTGTGATAGTTACAGCCTCACCTATATCATTGCCGTAATAATTGTGTGCACCATCACTGAAATATGCATTCAATGCCACCTGAATTTCACCGGTAGAAGATACTGCGGAAACCTTAACCTTTACTTCCTTACAAAAACCGGTGGAAGACTGAATTACAACATATGCGATTCCTGCCTGATGAGCTGTAATTTCACCAAATTCATTTACCGTACAGATTTTCTCATTTGTAGACTTATAAGAAAGTACTGCATCGGTATTATCCGGCTTCATCTTTGCCTGCAGATTGGTATGTGTACCCTGCTGCATCGTAATTGTAGTTTGAGGGAGTACAATTTTGGTACATTTCGCCTTAGAAGTCTGTGCGTTTACAATAACCGTAATTTCCTCCTGCACATCACCATACATGGAATATGCTGTGATGATTGCCGTACCAATACTCTTTCCATGGATCATACCATTGTAAACAGTAGCCACATCCGGATTAGAAGTTTTCCACAGAATCACATCGTTACATTCCGCAGGATTTTTTTCACTCTCTATCGTAACATACTTACCAACCTCTAAAGATACCTTGCCATCGGCAACTACCGTGCCGGCAGAATCCAACAGGATGTCGGTCATGGCCACTGTGTCACAACCCTTCACAACATCGGCAAGACTGGTGTAATCTAAGTTAAAACCACGCATAATGCCATAGGTTAATTCCGGATACATCAATTCATAAGTATCACGACGAATCAGAGTAAAGCAGAAATCTGTCTTATTCGGGTCATCATGATTAAATGCGCCGGCATCCCACCACACCGGAACAATACCGATCTTTTTACACATATAATTGACCGCTTCTGCATAGTATGCGCGTTCTGTGGTGTTGTTTTTATCAATTGCACCGTATTCGCCCAAAATAACCGGATAGCCTGCGTCAATAAACTTGGAAAGCTTCTGCATATTTGCCTCCAGACTGGCTGCCGCTGCTTCTCCGTAAGTCTTAGAAGGACTGTCTTCATTCAGACCAAAATTCCAGTCATAGTCATGCACTGCAAGGAACAAATGACCAGCCTCGTCCTTTGGCATTTCGAAGCCATATTCCTCATTGGTTGTATTTTTAATATTGGTATATCTGCCCGGTACTGACAGCCATCGCTTTACATTATTGCTGCCTGTCGCACGAACCGTATCTACAAAAATCTGATTCAATTCCATGATGACTTGCATATCCTTCTTAATTCCGGCAGCGGAACCATCCGGACCTGTCACTTCATTCATGGATTCAAAAATCAAATGTTCATCATAATCTCTAAAGCGTTCTGCTATGTGTTTCCACACCGCTGCAAACTTTTCTTTTACCGGACCCAGGTCATCGGCGGCCACACGAATCCAGCCGGTCTGCTCTGCTCCGTCATGATGAATATTTATAATACAATACATATCCTGAGAAACACAGTAATCTACGATTTCCTGCACTCTTGATATCCACTTTTCGTTAATGGCATAACCATTTTCATCATCAATCATGTTTCCCCAGGTAACAGGAACACGCACCGTATTAAATCCCGCATCGTGCACCGCAGTAATCAGTTCTTTGGTAGTAACATACGGCTGCCACTGCGTTTCCAGCGGAGTAAAACCGGTGTGGCCATCCATGGTATTACCAAGGTTCCAACCGGTGCCCATTTCCGCGACCATCTGCTCCGCTGTTAACTCTCGAAAAGCTTCCGTACCGGCAGCAACAGGAAACGGAGTTGCCGTTGGTTTTGGTGTTGCTGTTGGTTTTGGCGTTGCTGTTGGCTCCGGTGTTGCTGTTGGAGCTTCTGTCGGAGCTGTTCTAGCTGTTGGCTCCGCAGTAGGTGCAGCCGGCGCTTTTGTTGGCACTGCGGTTGGTTCAACCGCTTCGGTTGCGCTCGGAGCCACCGTAGGAGTTATCTCCGGTGTAGTGTTTTTATTTCCGCAGGCTGCCAGGGAAAACACCATCGCTGTGCTAAGTAATAAGGCTAAGCCTCTTTTTTTCCAAACTTTCATAGTTAACCTTCCTTTGATTTTCTTTCGATATCCCTAAAGATATACATTGCAGGACCACTGATTGTCAAAAAAATTACCGCAGGGCATATCAGCAGACCTAAAAACATCGTAGTTGTATTAAACATGAATACAATAATTTCGATTGCCACAACCACTGCAATCATTACCGTTCTTCCAAAATATTTTACACTGATATCCATAGAATTTTTCAAGGTTTTCAGTAACGTGTTATCATATCTGGCCATCAGTGCATAAGCGTAAATAAAATAGCAAAAGCACATAACACAGCCCACAATTCCAAGAATCAAAAAGTAAATCGGATTACCTTCCACCGCATGAAACAACTGAAAATCCAAATATAACGCATACGCAAAAAACAGGTTTAGAATTCCTGCCGGAATTCCCTGTTTCAAATTTGATTTAAATGCTGTCCAGAATTGTTTTGCTATATAACCCTCTCTCTCATCTATCATTTTTAATGTGATAGAAAAAGCGGCGACCGTAGAGGCACCAATGGTTACAATCGGCAGAGAAAACAAAAACCATAAAATATTCAGTTTTATCATATCTAACAAACGGCTGAAAAAATTGTATAACGGTCCGTCTACACTAAAAAGCTTCATATACTTAATACCTTATCTTTGCAAGAAAAGGGGCTGGCACCTTTGCGCCGCCCCTTTCTGAATTTTACCATATTACTGTCTTGTTGCTTCCTCTAACTGATGACGAATCTTTGCATTTTCTTCGCACCATTCGATACATTTATCATAATTGTATGCTTTCGCGTCAGTGATCATCTGCTTGAGTTCCTTATTAAACTGACCATCGGACTTTGCATAGATACACTTCCAGGAACCGGTTGTAATACAGTTAGTTACCTGATTCCAAATAACTTCCAGCTCATCGCTCTTTGCAGTTTCGGCATAGGTAGTAGCCGGAGCAACCTTATAGTTCTTGGACTTTAAGTACTCATTTGGTCTTACAGCACCGGTATAGTCTCTCCAGTCCTGTGCCATTTCACAGGAAGCCTCTGCTACATTGCTCCTCCAAGCTTCCCAGTTGTAGGTTTCTCCATTGGAATCCGGGTTCATTGCATTTCTGGACCAGGTGATGTTGTTCATCTGCTGACGTCCGTCATTATAGGAGAATCCTGCATATTCACCTTCCATCATGGTTTCACCCGTAGTGATACACTTCTTACCAAACTCGGTCAAATATGTGTAGCCCTCTGCATCGTAGTCCCAAATTAATCCCTTAGGACCGTATTCAGAAGTCAGATAACCTTCCGGTGTAGATAACCAGTTGAGAATTTCCATACAAAGCTCCGGATACTGGCTGTTTGCCCCGATGGACCAAACTCTGTTTCCACCGTATGGACTTAAGCCGTAAACGATTGGGGAAGCACCTTCCGGAAGCATTGTTGCCATATACTTATTTTCTGCTAAATGATTTTCTGTATTGTATGCTGCACTACCTGCATAGTTAAAGATAGAGAAGAAAACACCACCTGCAATTACCTTGGATGCCATTTCATCATAAGTCTGGGTCATGGAATCCGGATCAAGCAAGCCTTCGCGGTACATCTTATTAAAGAATCTTAACATTTCAATGTAAGGACCGTTTTCATCCAGGGCACCGTAGAACTTACCGGTATCACAATCGTAAAGACCTAAGTGGAATTCATCATAACCATACCATGCAGTTGCCATGGACTTAACATACATAACCATGTTACCATCCCAGTCAGGCCATAAGGACATAGCGTAGGTTTCCTTGCCATTGTCATCGGTTGGGCAAATTGCCTTCATGTCCTTGAATAAGGTAATCATGTCATCTAAGCTCTTCACTACCGGATAGCCTAACTGCTTGTATAAATCCCAACGGAGATCCCATGTATAGAAAAATTCTTCAATGCTGCCGGCATCTGCCTTGGCTACACCATGACCGAAACCGTAAATATTGTTTTTACCTGCAATGTCATTGTTTAAGTTTCTGTTTGCTTCTAATGCAATAGACATATTCTCTTTGATGTAAGGACCGTATTCGGAAAGCAAGTCATCTTCTTCCCAGTTAAATAACATATCCTCCGCTACGGCTCTCTTATAGTCCGCACCGGTACTTCCGAATACTACCAGGTCACCCAGATTACCGGATTCCATACGGGTATCAAATACACCGTCAGAGTCAGGAATAATCATTAACTTAACATTAAACTTATCTAACATAAGCTTTGCAAACCAACCTACCTGTTCACCGGAGAAGTTTGCTAACTGGCTGTATACAGTAAGCTCCACCGGCTCACCTCTGTCTTCCTTTTTATTTCCTGTGTCTGCGGTATTACCGCCGTTGTTTGTGCTGCTTTCACCAGGTGCGGATGTAGGATTACTACCCTTATTGTCATCCTTGCTGCCGCAGGCTGCTAAAGAAAACACCATAGTAGCTGCAAGTAACATTGCCAGCACTCTTTTCCATAAATGCTTCATTTTTATTGTCCTCCTTTATTTTCCGGGAAGCATTCCCGTATTTCAACAGGCCTCCTCCGACCTGTAAAAATCATTTTTTAGCCCTTAACCGCGCCTAACATAATACCCTTTTCGAAATAACGCTGCATGAAAGGATATACTGCCAAGATAGGAATAACCGTTACCATGGAAATGGTATACTTGATCGTCTTTGCATCCATCACCGACGCCATTGCATCTGCTGCAGCTCCGCTACCGATATTACCGTTCATAAAGTTAGCCAGGCTGGTGGTCTGGTTCAGATAAATATACAATCTGTGCTGTAAAGTCTGTAATTCCGGTGTACCACTCATGTAAAGAATGGAATCCATGAAAGAGTTCCAGTGACCAACCGCACCAAAGATAGCAATGGTAGCAAGAATCGGCTTACTGAGCGGCCAGATAATGTTGCGGAAAATCTTCATATGACTGGCGCCATCGATGAAGGCACTTTCCTCCAGTTCTGCCGGAATAGATTCTATGTAAGTTTTTACAAGGATAATATTATACGGCTGAACAATGGCCGGTATAATATATACCAGGTAATTTTCGGTTAAACCTAACATTAAAAAGTTTAGGTAGGTAGGTACTAAACCTGCATTAAAATACATGGTAATTACAAGAAAACGATACCAGATTTTTCTGTGCCACATTTCCTGCTTGGTCATAAGATAACCTGCCAGGGCAGATACCACAACCATCAGTGCTGTACCGATAACTGTTCGGGATGCAGATACCACAAAAGCATCCAGAATTTCTTCCGCACCAAGAAGAGACAGGTAGTTCTCCAAATGCAATCCCTTTGGAATAAAGTTGATAGCGCCGATTCTTACCAAAGAATTATCTGAAATTGTGTTAATAAACAGATAATAAAACGGGAAGATACAGCTTATCGTAAAGATTCCGAAAAACGCATAGTTAAGGATGTTGAAAACAACATCACCCGCCGTGAATTTCTGCTTTTTCTTATGGGTTTTATAATACCGCTTTTCTGCTTTTAAGTCCAGCTTTTCCTGTTTTGTTTTCGCCATAGCCTCTCACCTCCACTACATAATACTCTCGCCACGGATGGCTTTGGAAACACCGTTTGCCAGGAACAGCAAGGTAACGCTGACAAGGGTTTTTACCATACCTACTACAGTGGACAGAGGAACTAAGCCTTTACCGATACCGATTTTATAAACATACAAGTCAAGAACTTCAATATCTACCGCATTTTTTGCATTTTCAAATACTAAGTACTGGTCCATACCGTTACTTAAAATATTCGCAACGGACATAAGCAGTAACACGCAGAAGGTTGGAATTAAGCCCGGCACTGTGATATGCCACATCTTCTGGAAACGTCCTGCACCGTCTACGGTAGCAGCTTCATATAACTGCTGGTCGATACCGGAGATACCGGAGATGTAAATAATAGCGCTCCAACCGGTGCCCTTCCACATACCCCAGGCCAGCATTTTAAACCAGGTTCCGGACTCACTTAACAGATAGTTAGTAGAATGCGGATCTCCTGTGATATCAGTTAAAAAGTTATTAACAAAACCTTCGGTAGAGAAAATTGCAAAGGCAATCGCATACACCAATACCCAGCTGATAAAGTTAGGAATGGTAGTGAATGTCTGCACCATGCGACGGAACCAGCCGCACTTGATTTCTGTAAGAAAAATTGCAAAGGCCATCGGAATCCAGCTGGTTGCAATACCAAGACCACTCATAATCAAAGTGTTCTTTAATACACGCATGATATCGCCTCTGGTGGCTTCGTTTTCAAACAGGAAGGTAAACCACTTAAATCCTACGAACTTATCCATAGTCAGGGTTTCACCGGCCTTGTAATCGAAGAATGCATATCTCCAACCCCAAAGAGGCAGGTAAGAGAATACAAATACGAAGGCAATAATCGGAACAAACATCAAAAACAGCTTCATCGGAGTTTTGATTTCACACTGATCTTCTTTTGCTGCTCTTGGCTGGAACAGAATAATTATGATATTTGCCACCAAAAGTATCACAGTAAGGCCTGCATATATGTACATACCGTTAGGGAATATATTATACACCTTTTCCGGTCTGCTGGAATTGCCGAAGCTTTCATATGCCTTATACATAACACCCAAGCCCACAGCCATAACAGCCGCACCGCCAAGGCCAAACCAGTTACCGATACGTTTAAGTTTTAAGTTGCCTACCGACATGCAGGCAGCCACCGCGCCAAGCGCTATTCCCACGCATAAAACTGCTGCTGCAGTCATCAGCATAAGAAAACTGCTGTTCTGCACCCAGCCTTTGTCTAACGGTCTCATGGCCAGTGTAGTAAGGGAATCATAAGAAACTGCTGTAGTGAAAAGCGATAAATTCTTATTGATTAAGTTACATACATAACCCGGATTTGCTGCCGGAAAGAACATCATCATGAGTCCAAGAATCGTACCGAATCTTGTAACATAATAGACCTTGTCGGTCCATCCATTACCTTGTACTTTCGTTTTTTTCATAATAGCCTCCTTATTTTTTGCCCTATTCTGTTGCTTATAAGGCTTCAAAGACATCCTCTTTGTTTTATGAGGTTATTATACTCTTTTCAAGTCCTAAAGAATACCGTAAATACTTGTGACAAAATACAGTAAAAAAAAGACTCCCGGTAGTATTTTTAC
>JAGAQI010000136.1 GCA_017622795.1 Lachnospiraceae bacterium | reverse complement strand
CTTTACATCTGCTTTCGGTAAAACTTCCGCCACAACAGCAATAATTTCATCCCTAATTTTTTGTTCATCATCACAAAGATAGATTCTCATTCTTATTTCCACCTACATTTGGATTAAATAAAGGAGAGGTTGCCAAGCTTTCGTCCCGACAACCTCCTGCATTTAAAACATAATTTCAGATTTTCTCTTTAACAGCTTAGCGCCGTGCACTATAGCAAATGCACCGCCTACTGCTGCTGCAACACCGGCAATTGCCATTACGATGCCGACTACCACATTAAAAACACCTGCATTTTTCATGGTTACATATACTTTTTCCATAGGCTACTCCTTTTAGAGAGAAATCTCTTTCCAAATTATTTTACGCCATACTGCTCGTAATATGCATCGATGGATGCCTTCATAGCATCATCAATGAGCACTTCGCCGTTACATGGCTGGTTGTGTAAGCATTCAACCACATCTGCCATGGAAACAATAGCGCGGGCTTCGAAACCGTACTTTTCTTTGATTTCATCTAAAGCACTCTTCTTGCCGTCCATGCCAACTTCCATACGGTTTAAGGAAACCATGAGGCCAAGGATTTCTACGTTTGCCGCACCCTTTACCTTTGGCACGGTTTCTTCCATGGACTTACCGGAAGTGGTAACGTCTTCAATCATGATAACTCTGTCGCCATCCTGAAGCTTGCTGCCAAGGAAGCTTCCCTTGTCGGCACCGTGGTCCTTTTCTTCCTTACGGTCGGAGCAGTAACGTACTTCCTTGCCGTATAACTCACTGTAAGCGATTGCTGTTACAACACTAATCGGAATACCCTTGTAGGCAGGTCCGAATAAAACATCAAAATCATCACCGTAATTGTCATGAATTGCCTTTGCGTAGTACTCACCGAGTCTCTTTAACTGGGAACCGGTTACATAAGCACCTGCATTCATAAAGAATGGGGACTTTCTACCACTCTTTAAGGTGAAATCACCAAACTTTAATACCTTGCTTTCTACCATGAAGTCAATAAACTCTTTCTTATAAGCTTCCATTTATTAAACCATCCTTCCGTATTTTCTGCCCTATATAGTAACATAAACCAGAGGGCTTTTCAATCCTCTATTATACTATTTTACACATCCAATCAGTTCATGAATGTCCGCCACATTATATTTCTTCATGTAATTTTCAATACCCTCGATTACCTCTAAGGTTGCATAAGGATTGTGGAAGTTTGCAGTACCCACAGAAACCATGGTTGCACCTGCCATAATAAATTCTAAGGCATCCTCCGCGGTTGCAATACCGCCCATACCGATGATTGGCAGTTTCACTGCGTTAGCCACCTGGTAAACCATGCGAACAGCCACAGGCTTTACCGCAGGACCGGACATACCGCCGGTTTTATTGGCAATAGCAAAGGTACGACGGTTGATATCGATCTTCATACCGGTAAGTGTATTAATTAAGGACAGGGCATCCGCACCGCCTGCTTCTGCCGCTCTTGCCATTTCGGTAATATCGGTTACGTTTGGACTTAATTTCATTACCACCGGCTGTTTAGCACGTTTCTTAAGTTCAGAAGTAATCTTTTCTACCAGCTTTGGATCCTGTCCGAAGGCGATACCGCCGTGCTTTACGTTTGGACAGGAAATATTGATTTCCAGCATATCCACCGGCTGGTCTGCCAGGCGTTCTACTACTTCACAGTAATCCTGCTCGGAGCGTCCGCATACATTTACAATAATTTTGGTATCATACTGCTTTAAGTATGGGATGTCTCTGTTTACAAATACATCAATACCCGGATTCTGCAAACCAATGGCATTTAGCATACCGCCATAGGTTTCCGCAATTCGAGGGGTTGGATTGCCTTCCCATGGAATATTGGCAACACCCTTTGTGGTTACCGCACCCAAACGGTTTAAGTCTACAAATTCACCGTATTCCATTCCGGAGCCGAAGGTACCGGAGGCAACCGTTACCGGATTCTTAAATTCTACACCTGCAATATTAACTTTAGTATTCATTACAGCTCCACCTCCTGCGCCCAGAACACCGGACCGTCCTTACAAATTCTCTTGTTATTCACGTTGGAGTGATGATCCTTTTCCTTGCTCTTGCATACACAGGCAAGACATGCACCGATGCCGCATGCCATCTTTTCTTCTAAGGATATCTGGCAGGCAATTCCTGCACTTTCCGCAAACGCCTTTACTCCACGAAGCATTGGTGTCGGTCCGCAGGAATAAACGGTATCTGCTGTAAGGTTCTTTGCCTTAATAGCATCAATAACATTACCCTTTACGCCCACGCTGCCGTCTTCTGTAGCAATAACAACCTCTGCCACTTCTTCAAATTCCTTCGCCAGGAAATTCTTCGCATCACGGTAACCAAGCACCGCAATCACCTTCTTGCCCTCTGCATGAAGCTTCTTAGCAAGACCCAGCATCGGAGGAATACCGATACCACCGCCGATAACCATGGAAACCTTATCTTCGGTATCAAAGAAACCATTGCCCAGAGGTCCCAGAACCTCAATGGAATCTCCAGCCTTTAAACAGGAAATCTGACGGGTGCCTTCGCCTGCAATGCGGAACACCATACGGATAGTGCCTGCTTCTTTATCAATACCGCAAATACTGATTGGTCTTGGAAGCAGTCTGCTTTCATCATCTAAGTACAGAGAAAGGAACTGACCTGCTTTGGCAACTGCCGCCATTTCCTTTTCTTCAATTGTCATGTCGTAAATTGCATTCTCTAACTGTTCCATATGTACAATCGGAACACGTACTTTCTTTTTTTCTGCCACAACTAATTCTCCTCTTCATTTTGCTTTTTTTCCATAAACTCCAGATACTCCCACATCGGAAGCGGCTTGGAGTAATAGAATCCTTGAATGTAGTCAATACCTTCCTTGCACATACTGATTAATTCCTCTTTTGTTTCGATTCCTTCTGCCACCAGTTTCAGTTCCATGCCGTGGGCCATACCTACTACAGCACGTAACACCAATTTTGCTTTGGACGAGCCAAAAAAAGATTTTGTTAAATCATAATCCAGTTTCACAATGGATACCGGCATTTCTACCACATACATCAGATTGGATTCACCTTTTCCGAAATCGTCTAAGGAAAACTTAAATCCGTATTCCATCAGTTTCTTCATGTTAGCCAGTAAGGTTGCTCTTGCACTGATAGATGCTGTTTCTGTAATTTCCAGATTAATATACTCCGGAGAAACTTCGTATTTATCTACAATAGCAATCAGACGCTCCGCCAAGTCTCTTCTTTCACACTGAATGACCGAAAGATTAATTTCTACAATCCGGAGTCCCATCTTCAATGCTTCGCTGTTTTTCAGGAAGGAGCAGACTTTTTCAAACACCCGCTCGCCTAATTCTAAAATCTGACCGCTTTCTTCTGCCACCGGGATAAATAATCCCGGCGGAACCAGACTTCCATCCTTTTCGCGGATACGTACCAATGCCTCCGCAGAAGTAAAACAATGTTCCTCTGTAGAATAAATCGGCTGCAGAAACACTTCCACTCTGTCTTCCGCCAACGCATCCGTAATCATTTGCTCAATTTCAAACTTCTTTTTATATTTTTCAATGATGCTTTCCCCAACAGGAAGCACTCTTTCTTTCTCATTTACATATTCCGTATGCAGGAAGGTAAGAAAACCAAACAACTCCTCTGCATCGGCAAAAGAATCACATTTTTTTACCAGAGCGAGACTTGTTTCTTTATGCCATTCCATGTCCTTTGTAAAATAGGATAAAATATCAAGGCCTAGCCGGTACAATCCGTCACCGTCGTCGCTGATAAATACAATGTCCGCATTAGTATTTTTAAATGCCAGTACCTTTTTTCTACGGTTTACTGCATTTAACATCCCCCGCAGCATTTCTTCTGCATAAGTTTTGTTATCTTCCAACAATTTCTTATTGCCAAAGGATAAATTTAACACACTGAATTTTTTCTTGTTTCGGAATAATTCCTTGGCATATTCCGACAAAGCATAGGAGTTAAAGCAACCCAGCCGTCTGTCCAGATTAGACTCCGGATTTTCCATAATTACCAGTAAAATTAACACGCCCATTGCGGTTGCAAATCCTACCAGCAGCAGTTCATTATTTAGGAACTGGACAACTGCCGCAATAATCCACATAATCATCCAAAGGCTTACCGCAAATCGTCTGCGCCTACTGACCCTGTTACGGTAAACAATAATTATTACAAGAGTAGCAATTACATACAAAAGTGCAAACAAATAAACACACAGTACCGCCGGGCCGTATGTGAATACTTCTTTTCCTTCTTCGTGAATATATATCGGCAATGCATAAACTATAAGCCCCTGAATACTGGTTGTAATTATCATTGCCCGAATTAACAATTGATGTTTTGTCTTTGATAAAACTTCCGTTAGTACATAAAATGTACCACTCATTCCCACCCAAATAAGGGAAATAATATAGGTTTTGCATATCAGATGTACCAAAATAAGCGGTAACATCTGACGGTACTCAATTGCAATCAGAGACAAAATATCCAGGCTGAGGCTGGTCGTAGCAACAATCATTACCCAGAAAAAAATTCCTTCCGAATAAAGTTTTAATGTTCTGTTACTTTTATAAAAAACAGCCAATACAACTAAAATAATCATACCGCAAATCTGCATTTGTATATTCATGACCAGCCTCCTTTCCTGAATTATTCTAAAAATTAATGTTCGTTTTTCTTAATGTTTACTTTTTCAGCACCAAACACATAGTCATTGCCCGGTAAAATTGCATTTAAAATAACACCGGCAATAGCTGCCAAAGCAAGACCTGTTAAAGTAATGGATGTACCTGCAACAGTAAAGGTAAGACCACCGGAGAAGCCAAGACCGCAAACTAAGATAACAGCTGCAATTACAAGGTTTCTGGACTTTGTGAAATCTACCTTATTTTCAACTACGTTTCTTACACCAATGGCAGAAATCATACCGTAAAGCATGAAGCTGATACCACCGATAATTGCAGTTGGCATGGAACCGATAACTTCAGACATCTTAGGGATGAAGCTGAGCACGATTGCATAAACCGCAGCCAGACGGATTACTCTTGGGTCATAAACCTTACTAAGTTCAAGAACGCCGGTGTTTTCGCCGTAAGTTGTATTAGCAGGACCACCGAACAAACCTGCAAATGCAGTTGCAAGACCATCACCGATTAAGGTTCTGTGTAAGCCCGGATCTTCCACATAATTTTCACCGCAGGTAGCGGAAATCGCAGACATATCACCGATGTGTTCCATCATGGTAGCCAAAGCAATCGGTGCCATAACTAAAATTGCGGTAATATCAAACTTACAAATCTGGAACGGAGGAAGACCTACCCATTTTGCAGCTTCTACTCCTGCAAAATTTAAGATTGCACTACCGTCAGCATTTGTCATGCCTGCCGCATTTAAAATAATTGCAACAACATAAGAAATCACAACACCCATAAGAATTGGGATAATGCGGAACATTCCCTTGCCCCAGATATTGAAAATAATAACCGTACCGAGTGCAATGATTGCGAGCAGCCAGTTCTGGGAAGCATTGCTTACCGCAGAAGGTGCTAAAGAAAGACCGATACAAATAATCATTGGGCCGGTAACAACAGGAGGTAAAAATCTCATAACCTTCTTAATGCCGATTAATTTAATAACAAGTGCAAGCACTAAGTACAGCGCACCTGCTACTACAATACCGCCGCAGGCATACGGAAGTTTTTCTCCCATCGTCATATTGGCAAACTTACCGGTATCTAAATTAGCCACTGTAGAGAAACCGCCTAAAAAAGCAAAAGAAGAACCTAAAAATGCAGGCACCTTAAGCTTTGCACACAGATGGAAAAATAAAGTTCCCAAACCTGCACAAATTAATGTGACCTGAATCGAAAGTCCTTCTCCGTTAAAGTATCCGTTTACCAAAATTGGTACTAAAATTGTTGCGCCGAACATGGCGAACATGTGCTGCAAGCCGAGAATTAACATTTTTGGAATTCCCAGTTTTCTCGCGTCGCGAATTGGTTCTTGCTGTTCCATTTTTGTAACCCCTCCTTATTTTTTGTCCGGACATAATCGCCCAATATTTATTATAATTTCAGTTTGACAATATTACAAGCATTTCTTTCCTTTTTTCGACAAGTCTTTTCTTTAACAAACAAAAAGGTCTGCACAAACCGCAGACCCTTTTGCTTAGGACACTCTTTCTATGATTAGTATTAGTATAAGCTTTCAAACTCTGTTTCTGCCTTCTTTACCGCATCCTCCAAAGTCATTCCCGCAAAATGCTGGGCACCTAAATTTCTGCCGGACTTTTTATCATCCACAAAAACACCTACCACAATGCCCGGAATTGCACTTTCCGGAGCATTTGGTGCATGAGGACCGCCAAGGTCGGTTCTGCACCAGCCCGGGTCGGTAAGGTTAATCATAACATCGGTACCTTCCACCGTGTGACCTAAGTCAATTGTTATTTTATCAAGCGCCGCCTTACTTGCGGAATAGCCTGCCTGCTGCGGGTCTAACTTAATGCCGCTGGTGGTGTTTAAAATACGGCCAAAGCCGTACTCCTTCATCTTCGGCATAAAATGATAGCAAATCATGGCAGGCGCAATCGTGTTAATTTTAAAGCTTTCGGTATAATCGGACACCGGTGTCTTAAAATATTCGTTACGGTAAGCAATCTGAAGACCTGCGTTATTGAGAACGATGTCTACTCTCATACCAAGTGCATCGATTTCCTGAAGCATTTTTTCTACCGCATCCAAATCGGAAAGCTCTGCTCCAACGGCATACGCCTCTACGCCAAGCGCCTTTACTTCCTCAAGTACCTTTGCGCAATGCTCTTTGGTTCTTCCGTGCAAAATTAAATTACAACCCTTTTCTGCCATATATAATGCAGTCAAATATCCGATACCACGGCTGGCACCGGTAATCAGTGCCCAACGTCCCTTTACATCAACCATGTTAAAATTCCTCCTTCAGCTTCTCTAATTTAGCAATTACTTTGTCGCACCATGCATCGAATTCCGGATCCTCTTCCTGGGTTTCCGGATGGGAAAGCATGTATTCCACCGTTTTGCGGATACCTTCTTCTGCCCGAGTGGTACATACAAAACCCGGAACTGCATTTTTCACCTTAGTGTTATCAAAAACCACACTGTTTGCCTTATCGCCGATAAGACCGCCCTTAAAATCATAATGTCCCAACGCATCCAGTAAATCGGAAGCCACATAGTACGGCTTAAATTCTACTCCCAGGACATCTGCAATACACTGATGAATCTGATTCCAGGTTACGGATTCGTCGGAAGTAATTTGGAAAGCTTCTCCGATGGCATGCGGATTGCCCAGCAAGCCGATAAAAGCCTTCGCGAAATCTTCATTCCAGGTAATGGTCCAAAGAGAGGTTCCGTCTCCGTGCAGGATAACAGGCTTGCCCTCTAACATTCTTTTTAACACCTGCCAGCTGCCCTTGTCACCATGCACGCCAAGAGGAACTGATTTTTCGCAATACGTGTGGCTTGGGCGGATAATCGTAACCGGGAATCCGTTTTCGCGGTACATTTTCATTAAAAATTCTTCACAGGCAATTTTATTTCTGGAATACTCCCAATAAGGATTTGCCAGTGTTGTTGCTTCGCTAATGCGGTAGTCACGCACCGGCTTATGATAGGCAGATGCGGAACTGATGAATAAAAACTGCTTTGTTTTTCCGGCAAAAAGACGGTAATCCCGCTCTAACTGGGCCGGAACAAAACCAATGAAATCGCAGACCGCATCAAAGGTCATGCCGTCAAGTGCTGCCTTTGCCTGCTCTTCGTTGTTAATGTCTGCTATAATCTGCTTGATACCAAGCGGCAGGTGCTTATTATTGTTGCCGCGGTTTAATACGTAAACCTCATGTTCTGTTTCTGCCAACTGTCTTGTAATGGCAGAACTGATAGTTCCGGTACCGCCGATAAGTAAAATTTTCATATCTAATCCTCCGATTTTTTAACCTACCGTCTATAAAGTTGCCTTTGCAGCAATTCTGTAAATTTCTGCAATATCCTTTGCGGAAAGTCTGACAAAGCCCCAAGTTAAACCATCGCCAACGCCGTGCTTTTCCACTAAAAGCGGAATATCCTCTTCCTTTGCTCCAAGTTCTGCAAAGTTAATCGGCATGCCGATATTATGCAGGAACTGACGGAATGCTTTAATACCTGCTTTTGCGGTGTTTTCCGGATTTGCCTCATCCATTTCGCAGCAAAACACTCTGGTTGCCATCTGCACAAAACGGTTCACATCATGCTTGTACACAAATTCCATCCAGGCAGGCATGATTACCGCAAGACCGGCACCATGGGCACAGTCGTATAAACCGGATAATTCGTGCTCAATGTTGTGGCTGTTCCAGTCCTGGCTTCTGCCTACACCGACGATATCGTTATGAGCCACGGTACCAGCCCACATAATATTGGCACGGGCCTCGTAATTGTTTGGATCTTCGATTACTCTCGGCGTTTCTTTTACCATGGTAAGAAGCAGTGCCTCGCAAAGACGGTCGGTACATTCTACTTCCAGCGTGTTGGTGAAATAACGCTCAAATACATGGGCCATAATGTCGGTAGCACCACAGGCTGTCTGGTAAGCAGGTAAAGTACAGGTAAGTTCCGGATTCAAAACAGAGAACCTAGGACGAAGCAGATCGGAGCCCACATCACGCTTTAACATGCCTTCTTCTTTGGTTACTACGCTGGCACCACTGCCCTCACTACCCGCTGCGGCAATGGTAAGTACCGTACCGATTGGAAGCGCCTTGGTAACGCCAAGCTTCTTTTCGTAGAAATCCCAGAAATCACCTTCGTAATCTACACCTACCGCAATACCCTTGGCACTGTCAATAACGGAACCGCCACCCACGGCAAGAATAAAATCTACTTTTTCCTTACGGCAAAGCTCAATGCCCTTATAAATCAAAGTATCTCTTGGATTTGGCTGTACACCGCCAAGCTCCACATAAGCAATGCCCTCTGCCTCTAAGGATTTTTTAACACGGTCAAGCAAACCGCTGCGGACAACGGAACCGGAGCCGTAGTGTATTAAAACCTTGCTTCCGCCGTATTTTTTTACATATGCTCCACTCTCATTTTCCGTGCCCTTACCGAATACAAACTGGGTTGGGCTGTAAAAAGTAAAATTATCCATAAATCAACTTCCTTTCTTTGTTCATAACCAATTTCTTTTATTGTAGCATTTTGAAACTTCCTGTGCTATAATATATTTATTAAAAAATTGTAAAAATCTATTTTACTGCAGGAGGTTTCTGCATGAACCAGTTGTTTGAATACGGCGATATTATCAATCGTCCCATCGAATGCTTTTACTTTATTTCCGAACATAACAGTTTTCCGGTCCGTGCCCACTGGCACTACTATATGGAAGTGCTTTATATGCAGGAAGGAGTTGCTACCGTTGTTGCAGACAATGTTACATACCGCCTGTTTCCCGGCGACCTGATTCTTTTTCACCCGCAGTCCATCCACGCCATCGACTCCGATGCCCCAATACGTTTTGCCGGATTTAAATTTGATATTAACGTTATGAACCATTTCCAAAGCAGTTCTTTAAAGCTGCGTAATATCTTCCGAAATGCCAAAGCAAATAACATGCCTATCTATTTCCCCGCAGGGAGCATGCAGGGCTTTGATGCATTTCTCACCTTTCACAAATGCATTGAGGAAATCCATCATCAATCCTACGGCACCTGGCAGCTTGTCCAGTGCCGCATCAACGAGCTTTTAATCGCTATTATCCGTCAGTGGATTGCAGATGGCTTTATCATTGACGATGTATCCTATCATGAAGATACCTATGATATTTATACCATCACCGAATACATCGACCAACACTTAAGCGCAGAACTTACCGTTCCGGAAATTGCAGAGGCTTGCAATATGAGCTACTCCTATTTTGCAAAAAAATTCCCGGCAGTTTACGGAAAAACCTGCAAAGAGTATTTGGAAGAGCGACGGCTTTATAAAGTGGAAGAATATCTCTTATACACCAACTTTGATTTAAACTATATTGCCCAGGAAACCGGTTTTTCCGACTGTAGCCATATGATAAAGAGTTTTAAGAAAAAGCATAATGAAACCCCTAAAAAGTTCCGCGACATCCATCGCAAAACTTTCGCATTTTCTGAATAAACAAAAGCAATGTACCGCAAGACAACCATTATTCCTTTGCAGTACATTTTCATTAAGGAGGGTTTACACTATGAAAAAATTAAAGTTGTTTGCTGTATCTGCATTATGCGCATTGTTATTGACGGGGTGTCAAAGCAATGCCCCTGAAATAATCCCTGAAAGTCAAACACCGGGAGCGGTCGAAACACCAACACCTGAACAAACAGCAACACCGTTGCCAACCGAAGAACCGACAAAAGCGCCGACACCTACACCGGGACCAAGCGCAAGCAAACTAAAAGGTTACATGAATCTCGTTAAAAACTATAACTTCGAAGGCTATGCCAATCCGGAAGTTGTAGAAGAACCTATGAAACACGCGGAGGAACTGATTGCCTCCGGCACCGCCACACAGGAGGACTACGATATGGCATTACAGGCAATTAAAGATGCAATGGGAATGTTACACGACGGAAGCGGATACCCTGCTCCGGAAATGTTAAAGAAAATCACGGACTATCCGGATGCTTTCACTTTTTTTGACGGCACACCGGTAAATCTTCCTGACGACTGGGCTGCAAGAAAAGAAGAATTACTGAACTTGTATCAGTATTATATGTATGGCGTAAAACGTGATGGTACCGGTGAAACCTTAAGCTGTAAGCAAACCGGTGACGGAGCAACTGTTACTATTACTAATAACGGTAACACCGGAAGCTTTTCTTTTACGGTATCCACACCGGATCCTGAAAAGGTTCCTATGCCGGAAAAAGGCTGGCCGGTCATTATTGCCATGGGCTGGTTCTTCCAAGTAGAATATGCCAACAACCGTGGTTATGCGGTCATTACCTACGATTACAACAAAGTGGCAGCAGACAATTCCAGCCGCACCGGCGCATTTTACGATGTTTACCCTTACGGCAAAGATTGGACGGAGCAAACCGGTGCCTTAGCGGCTTGGGGCTGGGGTGCATCTAAAATCATTGATGCCCTGGAGCAGGAGCTTGGCGCTGTTTACCATATTGACCCTGCCAATACCCTGCTTACCGGCGTATCCCGCTGTGGTAAGGCTACCGCCATTGCAGGCGTTTATGACGAACGTATCCGCATCAGTATTCCAACCTGTTCCGGTGCCGGCGGCATGGCGATGTTCCGCCATACCTCCGAAGGTGACACCTATGATTTATCCGCCATCGGTGCAGATGCAGCTTACACCTTTGGTCAAAACGAGCCACTGTCCAGCCTGCAGTCCGGTGCAGAAGGTCACTGGTTTAATGATGCATTTCAAAAGTTTAACAATGTAGACGCATTCCCGTTCGACCAGCATCTGCTAGCCTCCATGTACGCGGAAGAAAACCGCTACCTGTTTATTATTTCTTCCTACATTTATGAGGACTGGACTAATCCTCCTGCCATGTGGGAAACCTACAAGGAAGCAAAGAAAATATTTACGAAGCTTGGCTATGAAGATAATATTCTGTTCCATATCCATAAGGAGGGGCACGCGGTTATCGATGAGGATGTAGAAATCTTCTTAGATTATGCTGATAAATATTTATACGGTAAGGATGTAGAAAGAGACTTCAGTACCGTGGATGATTGCTTATTTGAGGCGGAATAAGCTATGATAAAAGGAGATGCACCGAACTAAAAGTGCATCTCCCCTTTTATTTGATTACTTTTTCACATTCACTACCAAATCATAACTTTCCGCAATCATCCGCTTCACATCCTCATCCGGCACCGTACCATTTAAAATTACGGTACTCCAATGTTCCTTGTTATGATGGTATCCCGGCTGTACCGCCTTATAAGCACTGCGCCAAAAGTCTCTCCACTCCGGATTCATTTTCACGTTAATGCATTGCTCTCCGCCCCGCTCATAGCTCCAAAGAAATACCTTTTTATTTTTCCGAAAGCGCACCAACTGCCAGTTTTCATCATGAAACGGAGCATCCTGATAGGTGTCGGGAAGCGAAAGACCGTAGGAAAGAACTGCTTCACGGGTGGTCATTTCAGGAAAATTATCTTTATTTTTCTTCATCGTTTTCTACAATGCCTCCTCCATCAGACGGTAAATATCAATCACACTGTCATATGCAGCCAGCATATTATCCAGCAATTTTCTGCTAAAGAAAGTTTCATCCAATACACTCTCTTTTACAAAAGCCAATCTTTTTCGCTCCAATAGCGGTTTTATCACAGGATCCGCTTCTGGGTAGTTATCCCGCTTATATAAATCGCCTTGAAGCTCCAATAACCCGGCATTGGTAAACTTCTGCACTGCATCTATGGCTGAATACTTATTATCCAGGAAATACTCCCTGATTTTCTCCATATCCTTTGGTTCCGGCTTATAAATACTCATACCGTACCGATAGCCATCTAAGGATGCATCCAAAAAGAAACCCGGAACACTCTTTTGGTTACCTTTGTCCAACTTGAAACGGATATAAAAATATTCTTTAATTGGTTCCTCTCTACAAAACCGGGCATCATTATAGGCAGAAGAAACACACCGACGTTTGCTACTAAGCAATCTACTGTCCACGCTGCCAAAGTAAGTAAACAACTCATAGTACAATTCTTCCAACGGCTCTTTTACTCCCTCGAAATAATATTGCTCATTCGCTTTACAATTGCTTTTACTGTTCTCTCTTCTAATCGCTTCAAAATATTTTATTGTGGATTCATTAAACCCTTGAAACATTTAAGTTCCTCCTACTCCGTCCAGTTCATTTCATCCTCTGTAATGCCTAACTTCCGGCATTCTTCACACACTGCCGCCTTCCCCTTGGCATTCCCGATGTGATACTGTAAGACCTTGTCCCGGAATACCACATACTTCACATTTCCTGCCTTAAAATCTACAAACCAGTTGCCACCACGGGCTTCGTCCGCAATCAACACCTTGGAAACCTGTTCCGGAAAATCCGCATGGGCACTGGAAAAATAAAGAATTGTCCAGTATTTTGGTTTTCCTCCGGTATTCCAAAGCTCCACCTTATGAATATTTAACAAATCAAGAACCGAGTCATCTTCTATGCTTTCCTTTACCAGTGTCCCTTCATACAATTCTGTTTTCTTTTTTCCAAGAGCATTGTCACCACAAGTATGCACTTCTTTTACATAATTTAATTCTAATTCATCTTTCACCAGAACGTCAACAGATACGCCAAAGGTTTCGCTTAAAATAAGCAGTTTCTCCAGCTCCGGCAGGGCAATATCCGCCTCCCACTTTGAGATGGATTGACGGCTGACATTACATAGGTCAGCAAGTGCTTCCTGGGTCATATCTTTTGATTTTCTAAGTTCAATGATTTTATCGGATAATTTCATGACAAACTCCTCCTTGCGAAATGTAAAAAACAGTTTCTATTTCAATTGTACAAGAAGATCCACCATTTTTCCACCAATATTAAAGTGCTCTTTTGCAACCCACAGTTGCAATTTTTTTGCTTCCCATTCGTGCCATTTTCTGTTATACTATATGTAAGCGCTACCAAAGGCAGCAAAACATACTACTGAAGGAGATGTATTTTATGGAAAACTACAATCCGTTATTAAAAAACATTGACAGTCCAAAGTTCTTTACCATTGGAGAAATCATGATGCGTCTGACTCCTCCAAACTACGAGAAGATCCGTATGGCCAACGAGTTTGAAGCAAGCTACGGCGGCAGTGAAGCAAACATTGCCTTAGCTCTTGCCAACCTTGGCATCGACAGCACCTTCTTCAGCGTTGTTCCAAACAACAGCCTTGGTAAAAGTGCAGTCCGCATGCTCCGCAGTAACGATGTGCACTGTACACCTATGATTTTAAGTACTCCGGAGGAAACTCCTACCCACCGTCTTGGTACCTACTATCTGGAGACCGGTTACGGAATCCGCGCCAGCAAGGTAACCTACGACAGAAAGCACAGCGCTTTCACCGAATACGATTACTCCAAGCTGGATTTAGACGCATTATTGGATGGCTACGACTGGCTGCACTTAAGCGGTATCACTCCTGCCCTTTGCAAAAACTGTGCCGACCTTATCTTAAATTCCTTAAAGGTTGCCAAAGAAAAGGGGCTCACCATCAGCTGGGACGGTAACTTCCGCAGCAGCTTATGGACCTGGGAAGAAGCAAGAGATTTCTGTACCTTATGTCTGCCTTATGTAGATGTTCTCTTTGGTATTGAACCATATCACCTTTGGAAAGACGAAAACGACCATTCCAAGGGCGACTGGAAGGACGGCGTTCCGCTTCAGCCATCTTACGAGCAGCAGGACGAAATCTTCCGCCGCTTTGTAGAACGTTATCCAAACATCAAGTGCATTGCCCGTCATGTACGTTACGCCCATAGCGGTAGCGAAAACAGTTTAAAGGCCTTTATGTGGTACGAAGGACACACCTTTGAAAGCCGCCTGTTCCGCTTCAACATTTTGGACCGTGTCGGCGGTGGTGATGCTTTTGCCAGCGGTCTTATCTACGCTATGATGAAGGACTACAAGCCAATGGATATGGTCAACTTTGCCGTGGCAAGCAGCGTAATTAAGCATACCATTCACGGCGACGCCAATATTACCGACGATGCAAAGAGTATCCGCAAGATTATGGATATGAGTTTCGATATCAACCGCTAAATACTAAAAAAATCCATATTCCTCACATGTCCCCTTGTTAAGACATATTCCGGAATATGGATTTTTTATGTCTATTTTACCAACTTAGCATCCAGCACACCCTTGCAGGCTGCCTTGAAATCTTCGATAGTCTTTTCTCTCCATTCTTTTTCTGTTGGATAAAACATCTCGTGATAACGTTCCCTGATAACCTCATTAGTAACCTTATTATTAGACGGATACCAATGGTTCTGATTCTCTTCTACGGTATTCTTCTGTGATATTTCATACCGTAAGGATTTACGTTAGCAATTACCAATACGCCGGTATTCTCTTTATCCAGGGTCGGATATACCTCATCCCAAAATACGTCCAGGATAACCGAACCGATATAACCTTCAATACCATGAACACCGGTAGTTAATACAATCAGGTTTTTCTTCTCCTGTGCCGGTACATATACGGTATCAATATATAGGCCATCTGCCGCATCGATAACATAGCTTTCCGATTCGGTTGCAATGCCTGCTGCATTTAAGCAGGATAAGTCTCGGCACAAGCAGGGTGCATAACAAAAGCACCGCCAAAATCACACCAGCAATAATTAGTAGTTTCTTTTTCATAGCAACTCTCCCTCATTTTTAAGCCAATTCCTTCTCCGACTTAATTTTCTTAATCCATTTTCCGCTGCGTAAACGGATGATACACCAAATCAACTTTAATACCTGGTCAATCTTTAAAGCAAAATAAATCCAAAATGCCGCAAGATGCAATTCTAAACCAACATATCTACCCAACGGAAGGGCAGCTGCCCATAAAAAAACATTGTCGGCAATCATGAGCATCTTGGTGTCGCCACCACCACGCAGCACGCCCTTTGTCATAATGCTATTGGTTGCCTGGAACACAACAATCAAGCTGATGGACAGCATTAACTGCTTTGCAATCTCTATCGTTTCCGGAGATAAATTATAAGCGTTTATCATCGGGTTACTGATTAACATGATAATGCCGGCTGCAATAGAACCGAACACAAGACCGATACCCAGGAACGCATATCCCTGCTCTTGGGCCTTTTCCTTATCTCCTTCACCAAGAGTATATCCCGTAATAATGGCACCCGCCTGTGAAAAGCCCTGAATCATTACCGAGCTTAACTGCTGGGTAACCGTGGTAACTGCATTGGCTGCCACAAAGCTTTTGCCAAGTCTGCCTACTATCATGGCAACAGAGTTATTACCAAGAGCCAGAATACCGTCACTGACAAGCACCGGAATACTGATTCGTAAGTACTCTTTCCACAACTTGCCCACCGGAGCAAACAAATCCTTGAAACGGAACTCAATTTCTTTATCCTTAAAGAACAGGTAACCGCAAATCATGGAAAACTCAAATATACGGGCAATTAAAGTACCGAGAGCTGCACCGGCTACTTCCATGCGGGGTGCACCGAACTTACCGAAAATGAAAACATAGTTGGCACCTACATTAACAAAAAATGCACCGATGGACGTATACAACGGCAACCGTACTTGTCCGACATTTCTAAGGACAATGGTACTGGTTAAGGAAAGTCCCAGCAGGAAATAGCTGACCACCGACCAAATCAAATATTCTGCGCCCTTTTCTATGATTGGTGTTTCTACCGTATAAATCTTCATAATCTGCTGCGGCAGGAATATGGTTGCCACGCAAAACAGGGTTGCCATGGCAAAGCAAAGCCTCAGCATAATAGCTACTGTCTTTTTCAAAGACTGTTTATCCTGCATACCAAAGTATCTGGCTACCAGTACAGAGGCACCCATACCGATACCCATACAGAAAATGTGGAACACACTGATAAACTGGTTTGCCAGGGAAACTGCCGACAGTTCGGTTTCACCGATTTTACCAATCATAATGGTATCCATCATATTGACGCCGCTGGTAATTAAACCTTGCAACGCAATCGGGATAGAAATGCTTGCCACCTTTTTATAAAATTTTGCGTCTTTCACATAAAGCTTATGCATGATTACTACCTGTCCTTTTTTATTCTTCATTTTACACACGAATCCATTGTATCACGAGCCTGTATTAAATACCACGTTTTCTTTGCTTGTTTTTGCTTAAAATTGGGCAAAACAAAGCATGAATTATCTTGCTGTGTCTTCTGATTTATTTTATGCTGAAATCAAACCTTATGGGGAGGAGAATTCTATGAATAAATTTTTAAAGTCCATTACATTATGTTTACTTTTTTCCATGCTTGCGGGATGCGTTTCCAGACCGATAGATACCCCGAATTCCGATGATGCACCTGCAACGACAGAGACACCGGACACCACCAATACTGCTCCTACAGAAACACCTGCTCCTACCGAAGCTGCAGACCCAATCGCAACTCCCGAACCTACCGCAACCGAGGCGCCAAAGCAGGAAACCACAAGACTTTCCTATCCTACCATGCATGCGGACATTCCTGACTTAGACATCATCCGTGTTGATGAAACCTACTACATGGTCAGCACCACCATGAATATGTGCCCGGGCGCACCAATCATGAAATCCACGGATTTAGGTCATTGGGAAATTGTAAATTACGTTTATGAAACCTTTGCCGATGACGACGTGACTAACTTGGAAAACGGACGGGACATGTATGCCCACGGTTCCTGGGCCGCTTCTTTAAAATACGACGAAGCCACAAACCTTTATTACGTTGCCTTCAACAGCAACGACCATGGCTTTTTTATCTATACCACTGATGATATTGAAAACGGCACTTGGACAAAACATGCATGCCGTAACGGCTTCCACGACCCTGCCCTGTTCTTTGAAAACGGCAATCTGTACGTTATTTCTGCTGCCGGCGGAAACTGCTCCATCCAGCAGCTTTCCTTAGACTCAGAAAAGGGCGTGGTAAACACCATTGGTTCTTCAAAAAGATTATTCAGTGCCTCCGGCGAATGGGCACTTTGGGAAGGCGCCCATGCCTATAAAGTGGGCGATTATTATTACATTTTTATCATTGCTTCCCCGGCGGACCGTTGGATGCGTACCGAAGTCTGCTACCGCAGCAAGGATTTGTTCTCCACTGACTGGGAAGAACAGATTGTGTACCAGGGTGGTTGCGGCGGACAAAACGCCGGTCTTGCCCAAGGCGGTATCGTGCAAACCCAGTTTGGCGACTGGTACGGCTTCCTGTTCCAGGACCGTGGCGCCGTTGGCCGCGTTCCGTCTATTGTTTCCGTTAATTGGGAAAATGAATGGCCATACATGGGTGCCTACAGCGTAGACGGCAAGTTTACAAAAAATACAGCCGGTGTGGTTGCCATTATCAATCTTCCTACCGGCGAAACGGAAAACTATTTCACCGGCGACGACGATTTTACCTACCAGCCGGGCGAATCCTTAAAAAAAGTATGGCAGTGGAACCATAATCCAAAGAAGGATTATTGGTCCGTTACCGATAGAGAGGGCTTCCTTCGTCTTACTACCGATACCGTGGTGGACAACCTCTGGTACGCCCACAATTCCCTGACCCAGAGAACCTTCGGCTATACTTGTACTTCTGAAGTAAAGCTTTATACCGATAACTTAAAACCGGGGGATTATGCCGGAATCAGTGCCATTGCCGATCACGGTGCCATGATTGGTGTTACCTGTGATGATGCCGGAAACCGCTACATCTTCCAGGCAAGTGCAGACTTTAAGCAGTCCTTTGACACTCCAAATGCCACTGTTGCCGAACCACTGGCACCGGAACAGCCGGTATATTTAAAGATAACCTATGATTTCAAAAAGAATACCGCAGATTTCTCCTACAGCTTAGACGGTGCGTCCTGGACTGCCCTTGGTAACACAAAGAACCTTGGCTTTTCCACTTCCACCACCTTTATGGGCACCAGAACCTGGCTCTTTACCTACGCAACAAAAGAAGCCGGCGGTTATGCCGACTTCGATTATTACCTGGTATATGATTCCGAAAAGAACCGTCCAACCAGATATTAAATTTTCAAATCACGAAACGGAATAAACTCCTTCGGCGGGCAGCAATGCTCGCCGATAATTTTTTCCATGATAATTAAGTTATACCAGCGTCCGAACTTGCTTCCGCATTTTTGGAATCTTGCTACCGTTGTATACCCCATAGCTTCGTGGAACCGTTCACTGTCTTTGGTAAGAGATTCGTCTTCTTCCACTGGGTCTGCCACACCGGCATACAGGTTAGTGATATTTTGCATCTTAAGGATTTCCTCTAAGCGTTCGTACAGCATTCTTCCAAGTCCCATACGCTGATACTTTGTATCCAGGTAAATAGACGTTTCCACACACCAGTCGTAGGCTGCCCTTGTGCGAAAGCGGCCAGCATAAACATATCCCGCAATCTCACCATCCACCTCTGCCACCAGATATGGGTAGTTTTGCAGCGTGGTTGCAATTCTGCTTTGGAAGTCCTCCAAGGTAGGACTCTCAAATTCAAAAGTAATAGCAGTATGCTCCACATAATACGCATATATTTCCAAAAGTTTTGGTGCATCACTAATAGATGCGGTACGGATATTGATTTCCATGACAAACTCCTTTTTATAGTTCTTTGATATACCAGACATCACAGGAAAAATGCTCCGTCTGCAAATATGGTGTTGTAAGCTTTTCAAAGCCGTTCTTCTGATAAAAACGGTTCGCCGCCAGCATATCACCGAAGGTTTCCAGATAACACTTTTTATAGAGCTCTTTGGCAAATTCCAGACAAAGCTGCATTAACTGTTGTGCCACACCGGTGCCTCTTACTTCCGGCAAAAGATACATTTTCTGCAGCTCGCACACATCCTCTGTTAACGGTCCGATACCGGAGCCACCAACAATGTTTCCCTGCTCATCTTCCACAACCCAGTAAGCACGACCTTCTTTGGCATAAACCTCAGAAAAACGCCCCAAATCCGGGTCGCACCAGGCAGTGCCCTCACGGTTGCCGCCAAACTCAATGAGACATGAACGAATAACCGATTCTATATGGGAATTGTCTTTTGCCTCGATAGGACGGATGGTATAATTACTGTATTGAATTGAAGCTTGCAATCTTCCCATATTATCAACTATCTTCCTAACTTTTCTGCATACATGCCATATCTGAGTCCCACTGACCAGACAACCTGCTTTTCTTCTATCATTTGGATGAGTTCCTCATGGGATACCCATTTTGCATTCACAACCTCTTCCGGTTGTAATACAAGTGCAGAAGGTTCCACATCCTTCTTGGCAACATAAATGTCCATGAAGTAATTCCTGTGCTGATATACTTCCAGTAAAGATAAGTCTGCCTCTTCTGCAGTAACGCCCAGCTCTTCGCTAAGTTCCCGTAATGCCGCCTGCTTTGTGGTTTCTCCTGCCAGAACACCGCCACCGGTGAATTCCCACAATCCGCCTGCCTTTTTGTCCGGATGTCTCTGTGTCATAAGAAGCTTTCCTTCGGAATTCTGCATCCACACTTCGCAGCACACGTAGTACTCGCCCTCTGCAAAGGCGTCACCTCTTTTAATTGTTCTTCCCAACGCTTTTCTGTTTGCATCGTACAAATCCCAGTATTCAGCCATGATGATTCTCCTCTCCCTTGTTCATATTTTACGCAATCATAGCACAAAACCAGATAGATGTCTAATCATATTTCTCGTTTTGCTCATTAAGTCTTGCTGTCTTTCGAGCCCCAAACTCACGCTCTCCGTGAATCATTCTCACAAAACGAGAGGTTGTACCGCAACTAAAAACTTGCTACAATAAGTCCAAGAAGAAGCACTACTTCAAATATCCCACGGAAGGAAACACATATGAAACTTTATATCGGAGAACAATTAAAAGCACTCCGCAAGGAGAAACAAATTACACAGGAGGTCCTGGCGGACGTCCTCGGCGTATCCTATCAGTCCGTGTCCCGCTGGGAGTTGGGCGTATGCTACCCGGACATGGAGCTGCTGCCGTCCATCGCCAACTATTTTGGTGTCACCATCGACCGGTTACTTTCCAATGACGCCGTTTCCAAAGAAGCGGAAGAAAAGCGCTTTTACGAAAAGTTGAATTCCCTGCTCTTTGGCAGTCTGGATCAGATGCAGTTTGTGGAGGAATACTACCACAAGCATCCCGACAACGACTATGTTGCCTATGTTCTGCAGGACATCATGAAGAATTACCTGCTGGTGAACATGGATAAGGTTTCGGATTATCTGCCGGACATGATAAAGCTGTATCACCGCTTAAAGGGTACCTGTTGGCACGAAGGTGCCGTTGGCAACATCATCTGCGTCTGTCCGGAGGAAGATTTGGAACAGTGGCTTGACTTATGCTCCTGGAACTCTTCCTACACCCGCAGAGGCTGCCTGGTATCCCGCTATGATGTGCAGCTTGGCCACCAAAAGGAGTATCACCTCCATCAGAGCATCGAAGCCTTTGAAAACTTTGCCCTGCAGTTAGACCGCCGTTTCCCAGATGCCTTTGGTCCGACCCGTAAGGCAGAATACCACCGCGGTGTTTTAAAAATTCTTGCCTCCTTCGGTGATGGCACCACTCCGCCGGACGGCTGGGCGTTATTCTATGCTTACAAGCAGTTTGTGCTTTCTGCCTGCCTCTTTGGCGACAACAAGCCGGAAGAAGGCTGGAAAGAGTTTGATGCAGCCTTTGCCACCTACCGCCGTATCTTTGCCCTGGAGGACAAATGGCTTCCACTCGGAAATGCCATCTTTTCCGACTTAAAAGTCAGCAGGGATTATCACTCCATGCTTGACTCGGAAGGCAAAGAACACGAAGTGTACGGTGCCTTTTACACCAATTTCTGCCGCGCAAGCTTTCTGCACGAATTTCTGACGAATGACCGCTGGCATTGGTTTGATGATGTCCGAAATACGCCTAAGTATATGGCCGCTGTGGAATGGGCGAAGGCAGAGGCAGAGAAGGAAAATGCGGAGGAAAATCCATCTTAATGAACATTTCCGCATAATACTTGATTTCCGCACTAAATATGGTACAATAGTTTTATAATTAATTTAGTGTCAAGAAAGGGAGTCTAACCTATGAATTATCGTAAATTTGGAAACACCGGTGAAAAAATCTCCGCTCTCGGTTTTGGCTGCATGCGCTTTCCGGAATATGAAAAAGACGGTCAGAAGTTTGTAGACCAGGACAAGGTTGACGAAATGATTGCCTACGCTTACCAGAACGGCGTAAATTACTTTGATACCGCACCTTTTTACTGCAATTCCAACAGTGAAGCTGCTCTGGGTCACGCAGTAAAGGATTTCCGTGATAACATCCTCATTTCTACCAAGTGCCCTATGGACAAGGGTATGGGTGCCGACGGCTACCGCAAGCACTTAGAGCGCAGTCTTACCCGTCTTGGTACCGACCACATCGATTTTTATCACTTCTGGGGTATCAACCGCGGTTCCTTCGATGACATCATTATCGGAGAAAACATTTTGGAGGCTGCTGCCAAGGCAAAAGAAGAAGGACTCATCAAACACATCTCTTTCTCCTTCCACGACCATCCATCCGCAATCAAGCACATCGTGGATACTGCTGAAGAACGCGGCGTCAAGATGGAATCCATGCTCTGCCAGTACAATCTCCTTGACCGTTCCAACGAAGAAATGATCAAGTACGTAAACGAAAAAGGGCTTGGTACCGTGGCAATGGGTCCGGTAGGCGGCGGCCGTCTTGCGGCTCCAACCGACCTTTACGCAAAGCTGACCGGTAAGCCATCCATCGCTACATACGAGCTGGCATTTAAGTTCTGTCTCGGCAATCCAAACTTAAATTGTGCCCTTTCCGGCATGCAAAATCTTGAAATGGTGCAAAAGAATATTAAGGTTGCTTCCGACGACACCACCTTCTCCGAAGAAGAATGGACAGCCCTTGGTGTGGCTATCGAAGAACTTAAGAAGTTCTCTGAACT
>JAGAQI010000135.1 GCA_017622795.1 Lachnospiraceae bacterium | reverse complement strand
TTGGCTAAAGAATTAGAGCTTCCATTACCGGATAAATATTCGCATACTACTTGCCTTTTAAATTCAAAGGAATATTTTGCCATAAAAAAACTGACCTCCAAAAAATTAGATTTTTAGGTCTAACTTTTTGGGGTCAGTTCAACTAGGCGGTTATTTTCAATCACTATTACCAAGGGGCGCTACCGCACCATCCTTTTCTGTAGTCAGTATAGCATGTAATCTTTCTTTTTGCAAGCAAATTCATTTCACCCGGCACACCATCTGCACCCCTTAGGAATTACTTCCGAAAATTCACCTCCGCCACCACACCGTAGTGGTCGCTGGCCGCATAACCGGTTTTCGTGGAAACTTCCGTACCAAACAATTTTACCGACTCAAGTTCCGTTTCATTCCAATGGTCCATCAGGTAAATCCGGTCCATAACTTCCGGCGCATAGATAAACTTCTTTCCGGCCCAACGTGGGTTATGTACCGTATCCAATGTTGGTTTTACTACCTTACCACAGCGTGCCGCATAGGCACTTGCCAGGTCATTCCAAGGCGGATTTGCCTCACAGCCGTGCAAGGTCTGTTCCCCACACAAATAACGGTCCACGGAAGAACCAATATCTCCGTTAAAATCACCCAAAAGGATGTGAAAATCCGCATTCTGTTCATGCAAATGCCGGTCAATGGCCAGAATCTGATGCTCTCTTGTACGAATAGAATCCCACGGCAGATGAACATTTGTCAAAGAAAACCTAATTCCATCCACCATAAAGAATGCATTCATTGCCGTGCTGTTGGCATAGCTCTCCCGCTGATACAGCGCTTCCAGGAAAATCAGCGGATACCGGCAAAGAATTGCCAGGCCTTCTTCTTCCCCCGGATACTGCATAAATGCGTGATGCACATAACCTATTTCCGTTGCCAAATATTTGTGATAAAATCCCGTGGAAACCTCCTGCAAGCCGATTACGTCCGCATCTACTGCACGTATTTCCTCCCAAATCTGCTTTGCCCGAAGCTCCAAAGTTGCTTCATCATTCCAAATGTTATACGTTGCTATTTTCATTGTTCTGCCTTTCTCAATTGTCCTTTTTATATTCTACGTACCAGCTCGGTACCACACTCCTAAAACCATTGTAATGCTCCATAGCCGCCAGACATCGCCTTACCATGCCATCCATATCCTCTTGCCCGAACTTCTCCGCCCATTTAACGGAATACAGGGACGCATGGGCCACATACACCGCCAGAGTTTCCCAAAACTGCATCGGGACGTTGTCATCAAAATAAGCATCAATCTGTCCGACACAATACGGCACACTGAGTTCCACACCGAAGCTTTCCAGCTTGTAAAACTCCTCGTATGGGTCACCCACTTCCCAACGGTTGAAATCAATCACACCAAGAACCTTTTGCGGCGTAAATATCAGATTGCCCGGATGAAAGTCCCCGTGCATATATACCGGCGGTTCCACCCAGAGCTTGTCTATATTATCTTTGACATACTGCACCGCAGTTTCATCCTCTGCAATGCGCACCGCAGACTGCTCATAGCGCTCTAATTGCGTTAATTTCTTCATTTTCTTGCTTTGGGCAGGAACATCCTTCTCCGCCATGGGAATGCTGTGAATTTGGCGCAGAATGCGTCCTGCACTGCGTCCCAATTCGTACTGCTCCTTTTCTGTGAGTTTTGGCAGGGCATCTTCCAAATCCTCGCCCTCTACCCAGGTAAGCAGCATATAGGTATGTGCTCCGCCATCACAAAAACCAAAGCCTAGCGGTTTTGACATTTCAAACCCAAGGGTAGCATACTTACAGATGATGTCGTACTCTTTTTTCTTCGGTTCAAAACATTCAACGTCTGCAATACGGAGAAGAAGTTTTTCCCCTGTTTTTGTTTTTACTATGTACTTTTTGTCTGTGGACCAGCCTTTACTAAGCAGTTCCACACTCGTCCAGGTATCAAAACCCGGAATATCGGAAAATTTTTGATTCATATTATTGCTCCTTTTATATAACACTTCTTATTCCCCGAAAACAGGAAGCACATTCGTGTAATGATTCATGCTGTCAAAATGCTGATAATATAATTTTTCTGCTTTCAGCACAATCTCCATTTCATTTTCCAATTCAGCACAGTTTAATTGACATACCAGCTCTTCCAATTTTCCTGCCGATGTTTCATTAAATCCGTGCACATTATAATATGCCAGTGTAATATGCGGTGTCAAAGGATACGAAAGCTTTTTCACTTCATTAAATGTATCATATAACGTCATTAAATTTCTATACTCTGTCTCATCCGCCGGATACAACCCCAGCACAAGACTGGTATTTACCATGTTGAAGATGTATTTGCTTTTCATTTTAATAACATTAAACTTCGGAATCTCCTTGCACAGTCCTAGCATTTTTTCCTTATTTACCTCAACTTCTTCCGCAATTTCAGAATAGTCCTGGGAATTACACAAATCATGCAACGTCATATGAAATGTATCCGTAACCAGTCTCTCACAAAAGCATTCAGGCACTTCTGTGTATAGTGTATTCAACCACATTTCCAACCGCTCTTTTACAGCATCATCCAAATTATATACCACTGTATCCCCATAAAACGGACGAAAAGTATTATCCGGCTGAACTTTCTTTACAAGAGATGGATTTCCATTAAAATATTCTGGTCCAAAACTCCATTTCTGATGTTCAAAGAATTGAATTCTGTCTAAAAACTCGCGATAAGTTTCCATGCTACACTCCATACACTACCACACCGATACATGCAGAAATGATGATTAGAAGTATTGGTGAAGGCTTTTTTATCTTAAACTTTGGTAATACATACATTATGATTGCCAACACAGCTGTAATCAAAATTGCCCTGATATCAATACCATCTGCTGTAAAACAATGACTCACCATCATATACAGACCCGTCGCCAGAATAATACCGATGATACAAGGCTTCATGCCCTGCAACACCGCCTGTACCGCCGGATGTTTAATTGCATGTTTCAATACCGCCGTAATGAGCAGCATAATTACGAAAGACGGAATCACCACCGCCGTGGTAGCAATAAGACTTCCCAAAATTCCCGCCTGGGTACTTCCCACATAGGTGGCCAGATTAATCATAATCGGTCCCGGGGTGGATTCACTGACCGCAATCATGTAGGTTAGTTCTTCCTCCGCAAGCCACCCGTACTTTAGTACCACATCACGAATGAGGGGAATTGCTCCGTAGGCTCCGCCGAAAGCAAAGCAGCCAACATATAAAAATCCGAGAAACAGTTCCAGATAAATCATGCGTTCCTGCCTC
>JAGAQI010000134.1 GCA_017622795.1 Lachnospiraceae bacterium | reverse complement strand
TCCCATACTTATTTCCTCCTGTTATTTTTCTATTACAATCAGCTTGTTATCTTTTACTTTGCTGATTTTTATACTTTGCCCCTTTTTAATGTAACTTCCGCCGGAAAGAATATCAAATTCAATTCCGTCAAAGTTTCCTTTTCCTGCCGGACGAAGGTCAGTTGCTGCAACCCCCTCCTTGCCTACCAGATACTCCAAATCGGAGGATTCCAGAAATCCCTGTTCTCCTTTTACGTCCTCTCTGAGAACCATTGGTGATTTCATCTTTTTGGAGCCAAGCAGCGCCATGGCAACTGCCAGCATAATACCCAAAATGACGATTACAATGATTGCCATGATGATGCCTTCCGATACGGTATCTGCAGTAAAGATAATACCAAGCACCAGACTGATAATGCCGCTGATTCCCGGAAGCCCGAAGCCCGGCACTGCCATTTCAATGCCGGCCAGCACAAAACCTACAATAAGCAATACAATTCCGATTATTTCAAACGGTGTCATTTTCCTTCTCCTTTCTGAAAGCTGACGGCAAATGAAGTTCTTTCCTCCGTCGAACTTACCGAAATATTTCCTCTGTTTTCTTTTACAATATCAGATACAATCGCCAGCCCCATGCCGTGTCCGGATTCTTTTTTTGTGGAAAAACCACGTTTAAAGATATTTTCCAGATGCTCCTTCGGAATCGACGTCCCATTATTGGAAACAGTAAAAAGATAATTCTCTCTATCTTCGTTAATGTCTATTTCCAGTTTTCTCTCCTCAGTCGTTTCCGAAAGGGCTGTCATGGCATTGTCAATCAGGTTGGATAATACCTTGCAAAGCTGCCAGTCTTCCACAGGAAGCTTTTGCAAGTCGGATTTTACTTCCACATATACATCAATCTCTTTTCCTTCCGCCTCTTCCATCTTTGCTTTCAGCAGGGCGTTCAGTGCAGGCTTGGAAGTCTTTAATGCCTTGCCGGTTTTCATAATTCCTTTGTACACCGGAGTCAGGTACTTTTTCAGGTCCTCATACTCTTCCAGTTCCAGCAACCCGTATACCACCTGCAGATGATTCAGGTAATCGTGTCTTGCGGCCCGGAGTTCAAAATTCAATTGTTCCAAATTTTTTAAACTTTCCTGTAGCTGCAGCAGATGCAGTCTTTGCTTTTTATGCATTATCAGCACCACAGCCATACATACCGCCAAAACAAGAACCGCCACCAGGCAAAAGATTAGTTCCATTGACATTGGATGCTTTCTCCTTTTTTGTATCTTTTCTTGTGACTATACCATAACAGAGAAAACTGTTTTCTTAAACACGTAATCTCTCAACTATACATTTTTACCATTGAAATGACATAAAATAATTATACACTATAATTACGGTTTACGCATTAAATAGTTTTACAAAAGCAAAAGACCATGCATCACGATAAATTATCATAATAACATGGTCTTTTCATAATTATAATTCTTTCAATATTTCCTGTTTCTTTTCTTCGTACTCTTCTTTAGTAATCAATCGCTGGTCATACAGACTCTGCAAAGATTTCAGTCTGTTTTCGATATCATTACCACTGCTTCGAACTGTCTCTCCCGCTTCAAAATCACTAACCGAATAAGAGGTACCAAACCCCCGGTGCGAAGTAACCGTTACATTGTCCGGATCGGAATCTTCAATTTCGATGACATGTGTATCAATCTTTTTGTCTGTGAAACCGTTTCTCCAATGGGAATAGGTAATAAAGCCCGCAATTGCAGTCCACAGGATGCCAAAGGCGCCAAATATCGGAATGGCAACAAACAAGCCAATCAGACAAAAGATAATGCCAACCGCAAAGCCCAGTTTTGACTGTGTCCCGGATGGTCTTACATGAATTTTCTTAGACATTCTGCCACTCCTTATCCTAAATTACATGTTGTCATATTTATTCTTCAAGTCATCTACTTCCTGGTTACCGAAGGTTTCCAAAGGCTTACTAAGAATAATCTCTCTTTGCAGCTTTTTTGCCTCTTCTTCGTATTTCTTTGCATCAGAACCATAGTTGATGAACTGATAAATGGCTATCACAAACATAACCAGACCTGCAATGATAAGTCCGACTGCTAAACCGTTTCCGTTATCCTTCACCGCTGTCAGCTGCTCCTGATAACTTGCGATACCTTTAGCCAGTACCTGATCATTGGTTAAGCTATAATCATCCCAGTAATAATCAATTTCGTCTAATAAATCATTTACATCAGCCTCGGACATGTATTTTTCTACCTTATCACCGATTGCCCAGCTCCACCAGTTCACATTGTCATAATAGGCAATCAGGACATGGTTTTCGTCTTTAAACAGACCGCTATATAAGCCAATGGTATAATCATCACAGGTAGATACCGATTTATTATATTCTTTTACCGTATAAAAATATAACGGAATACCGGTTTTAATGTAAAATTCGTTACATGCTGCCTCTGTCATACCGCTGCCTTCGGTAAAGCCGTCATCATAGGTGTAGCCCACATCCACTGTACCGCTTAGATTATACTTTTCAAATTCCTTCGGCTTGGTGGAAACTGTAAGAAAAACACCAATAGCAAGCAAGACAAGGGAAATAAAGAAGAACTTTACAGAACCCTTCTTATTGTCGGCTGCTTCCTTTGCCATGCGCTCTGCTCTTGCCAGCTTCTGTTCCGGAGTAATCTCCTTTGGTGTAGTATATGTCTGGGTTGCTCCCGCAGAATTCACCGTTTGTGAAGTAGTGTTTGTATAGGAGCCCGGTCCTGCATTTGTATTACCGGAGTTGCTTGAATTTGTACCTGTATTAGTTGTATTTCCGCTGTTATTAATGATTACCGTTCTCCGGCCGTAGCCCGGATGAATATGAATCGGTCTGTGATAATGTCCGCCAAAGCCTCCGATATGACCGGAACCGCCAAAGCTGCTACCGCTTCTTCCGCCGCTGCTTCTGCTGTAACTGCTTCCGCTGCGTCCGATACTGCTTCGTGAAAAACTGCTTCCGCTGCTTCTAGAAAAGCTGCTTCCGCCGCCTCTGGAAAAGCCTCCGCCGCCTCTGGAAAAGCCTCCGCCGCCACCGCGGCTTCCTCCGCCTGCTCTGCCCATTATAATCCTCCTTGTATAAAAGTTTTTATCATAATTATCTGCTTTTATAAATTTAGTAGCCGGGTGTCCACATCTCCAATACAGTTGTCCGAACATAGTGGACCTTGCGTCCGATAAGGGCAAACAACTGTAAAGAGGTGCAAGTGGACACGGCTACTAAATTAAATAAAAGTTATTTTATCAAAAAACTTTTTTACTGGTTTAATCCTGCCTTTAATGCTGCAAGTTCTGCTTCGATGTTATCATTTGCTGCAGAATACTTGCTCTTGATGTCTTCAATCTTTGTGTCGGCACCCTTGTTAAGCTCTGCTAATGCTTCTGCTTCATCAAGCATCTTGTTTGCCAGGTTTTCCATACGTTCAAAAGCTGCGATGCTGTTGTTTGCGCTGGAAACTGCACTGCCTGTCATTTCATTAATCTTCTTCTGGGTCTTGGCAACTGCCATCTTACCCTTAATCATTTCTCTTCTGGATTCCAGTTCCTGAATATCCTTTACTAACTTGTCATGCATAGCACGCATGTTGTCTGCGTTCTGCTTTGCAAGATTGTAAGCCTCGGTAAGACCGGTAAGCTTTGCGGAAAGTGTAGCCTTTTCTGTTAAGAACTTACGTGCATCATCATCGTTACCTGCCTGGATAGCCTTGGTAGCGTATGTGGTGAGCTCTTCGATTTCCTTCTTGCAAGCTGCCATTTCGCGTTCTGCGCTCTTTTCAGCAACGATAACACCTGCTGTTTCCTTCTTAACGTCTGCAAGGTTGTCCACTAAATCTCTCATTAACTGGTCGATCATCTTTTCCGGATCCTCTGCCTTATCAAGAAGTGCGTTAATGTTAGCTGCCATAATGTCTCTGAAACGTGCGATAATTCCCATTGTAAATTACCATCCTTTCTTCTATTGAAAATTTTTTGTTGCATTGTTTACGATATATAGTTTCCATCATATTGAGAAAAAAGTCAATAAGAAACAGATTAAAATCAGGTTAATTTTTCTAAATTTACTATTCAATTTGAAGCTTACGCAGTTCATAAAGCGCTCCCTTTTTCTCCATTAGCTCCTCGTAGGTTCCGTACTCCTTGCAGACACCGTCCGCAACCACCGCAATTTTATCTGCATTACGTATGGTAGATAACCGATGGGCCACCACAAAAGTAGTTCTTCCCCTCATAAGATTCTCCAAGGCGTTCTGGATTTCCCGTTCGGACACACTGTCCAGCGCAGAAGTTGCCTCATCTAGAATAATTACCTTCGGGTCACGTATCAGTGCTCTTGCAATAGCAAGACGCTGCCGCTGCCCACCGGATAACTTGCCGCCGTGCTCTCCGATTCTGGTTTCCAGGCCTTGCGGTAAAGAATTGATAAAATCTTCTAAATTAGCCGCCCGAATAGCATCTAAAAGTTTTTCTTCGGATATATTTTCCAATCCGTAGGAAATATTATCCCGGATGGTTCCCGAAAACAGGATGGTGTTCTGTGGTACCACCGCCAAAAACTTACGGTAACTGCGCAAATTTAACTCTTTCATATCTTTGCCATCCAACAGTACTTGTCCCCGGTCCGGGATCAGGAAACCAATCGCCATATTAATTAACGTGGTTTTTCCTGCGCCGGATTCTCCAACAAAGGCAACTGTTTCACCCGGTTTTACCGTAATATTAAATTTGGAAAGCACCGGCTTATTCTCATCATAAGCAAAGGAAACATCCTTAAAGCAGAAACCGCCCTCCACCATTTCTACTTTTTCCTTGCTCTCGTTTTCTTCCACATCATAGGCAAGTAAAACTTCGCCCACGCTGGTGATACACTCTGTTCCTTTAGAAATTGTCGGAAGCAAAGTAATTAAATTGGAAATCTGATTGACAATGGTTGCAAAATACGTCTGATAAAGGGCAATGTCACCTACACTGATTTCTCCTTTGTACGCCATATAGCCGGTAAATCCAAGACACAATGCCTGGAAAGACTGGAACACGCACCAACCCACTGCACCGAAATTTGCCTGAATGATATCCAGTTTGTATCCTTTTTCCGCCACCTCATTGAGCTGACGCTCCATCTTCTCAATTTCCTGCTCCTCCAGAGCATGGGCACGGGTCACAGGAATCATTTCCACCATTTCCATGACACGGGCCGAGGTTTCTTCCATCTCTTTACGGAATTCGTTATTCCGTTGTTTAATCTTTTTACGGAAGGTAACCATAGTAAGAGCTGCCACCGGTACCGTTAAAAGGAAAAACAAAAAGACAATCTTGCTTTTTGTAATTGTAACAATAAACGAAACACCCAAATTCAGGGAAATATTCATGAGACTCACAAACACCTGGGTAGACAGGGTTTCTATTGCCTCTACATCTCGCATAATTTTGGACTGCAGCCGGCCTGACTGAGTTTCTTTATGAAAAGATATGGACAGTAACTGCAACTTTCTTACCAAAGCACCGCGAAGTCCTGCTTCAACGCTTCTGGTGGCGGTACTACGAAGCTTCGCATAAAAATAATTAAACGGAAAATTTAACAGAACCAGTATAACCAGAACCACTGTATTTACAGCAATTTTCTGAGCTACCTGCTCGCCACCCTCCGTCGCCAGGTTAATAATGTTTGCCAGAATAATCGGCGACATCCAAACCGGGCTGTGCTTAATCAAAAAGCAAAGACCTGCCAGCAAAAACTTATAATAATGGCCTTTAAAGATGCCCAGCAGGATTCTTATTGGTTTATTTTTATTTTTTATGTATATATTTACGTAACGGTCTTCCATGGTTATCTCCTGTGTTTTACTCTTTTTACACCGAGCAAAACGGCATATACCATAAGCTCTACTGCAAAAAACACTGTAATATTAATAAATGGCATAATAAATGACGCAATGTTTTCCGGAATTATGTAAAATGGATCCTGCGTAACAAAGAACCAGTTAAAATTATTAGTACGGTTCCATGCCTGTCCATTGTATAAAACATTGCCAAATATTGCCCAAATAGTCATAAAGATAATTACTACAAAATCTTTACAAATCAGCTTCCGTTCTATTTTAACATCATCGAACAGCAACACCAGTAATCCATATCCCGTCATAAGTCCATGAAACAGCAATGTCTGAATCACCCGGTAAGACAACGGATGCACCTGATACCACATCAAGCCGGCAGGATAAATCATATAAACCAAATTTGAAATAAAACCAAGCAGTGCAAACTGTTGCCTGTATCGTCCTAAAAACGTATTATGCCTGCTCCAAAAGCACATGACACACATCGCGGTACATACATGAAAAGGCAGCTTTTCAACATCGATTTCTCCATAAGCAAACGGCATGAGAAAAAAATCAGCGATATATACAAAAAATGCACAATTTATAAAAATAGAAATAGCCTTCTGTTTCACATCATGCTCTTTTTTATTCAAATAGTAAATAGTTGCAATAGCAATAACGATTGCCACAAACAAATAGCAAAAGTGCCAAAGTCCAAAACAGGCAAATAGAGTTTCTCCCTTTTTATCAGACAGTAATTCACTAAAAAAAGCATACATTATTGTTCCTCTTTCACAACTACAATACCACAGTCCTCACATCGCTCTGCATACGCTTTACTTATCATAAATAGTTTTGAAGAAATTCGTTTTTCTTTCTTTTCTCCTTCTTTCCTCCACATAATCTCTCTGTGACTTTCCACAACACCGCACAGCATTTCGTTTCCACAATTCGGACATTTCATTGTAATTGTACCTCCTTTTATATCGTTGTTTCTAAAACACCATGTTTAATATCAATACGACTATTAAAACCCATACAAATATAATTGGTATTGCATAATACCACTTCTTCGGCTTTCCGTCCTGCCACATTCCTTCTGCCTGCTTGCGGTATTTTTCAAGCACATCTTTCGGTATGAATTTTATTGTCAACGCCACTAACATCGGCAACAGAATCACATCATCCAGATACCCCAATACCGGTATAAAGTCCGGCACAAAATCAATGGGTGACAGCGCATATGCCACGGTAATTCCGGCGAAAAGTTTTGCGATTATGGAAGTCTCTTTATCTTTCAATGCCAGAAAAATAGCAGGAATGTCTGTTTTTAATTTTTTCGCGCGTGCTTTTAAATCCATTACTATTTATCCCTGCATTCCATTCGCCTGTCTTATCATGTCTTCCACTACAATATCGTAGATTTCTCCAATGGAGTTACAATATTCTAAAATCTTCCACGGTTCGTTTGTATGAAAATGAATTTTTATTAAATCTTCATCGCCTGCGGCAATCAGACTATTTCCCTCAAAATGCTCCAAAATATAGTCAGAAATTTCATCCTCATCTAAATCTTTGTCTCTTCTATCAATTAACAGCTGTGTGTCATAACGATATGCAAACTGATCGTCTTCTGCATCAATTGAATTAATTGCCATGTTATATACCTCCTGAATCGATTATATTTTGTTAGTCTGTCGATTAACTACCGCTTTTTCACTCCGCAAATTTCGCACATATTTTTCTTCTCCACGTTCAGTGCTTTCCCGACGGCTCCGCATTTTTCTTGCGGGATGATATGGCGGCGTTTGGTGTTTTAGCAAGTTGTTTGAGGCGGAGGAAGGTACGCACTTTGGCTATTTGGATTATTCAAAAAGTGCGCAGCACTTTTTAAGAAAAAGTCCGGGTGCTGTGGACACCTTGTGTGTCAGACAGCGCCTGACTTTTTCTTGAAATGTACACCCGCAGGATGTTTTGAATAAGCCAAATCAACAAATCACACCCCACTCATCCGCCGCCGAGTTCTTGTAAAACACCATTTCGACGCCATACGTCCTCGTCCCGTAAGGAAACTGCGGCAAGCCCTCGCGGAAAACAGCTGAGTGGAAAGAAAAATATGTGCAAAATATATTCAAAAAAATAAAGGCTGTGAAAACACTTGTAAGCATTTTCACAGCCTTTATTATATCATATTGCTCCTTTATTAACAAGTAAAACTACTCTTTTACCGCACCTACGTTAACTCCCTTAACAAAGTACTTCTGCAGGAACGGATATGCAATCATGAATGGCAGAATTGCTACCATGATAGCCGCATTCTTCAATGTTTCGGTATTGGCACCTGCTACTGCATCCGCACCGGAGCTGCCGTAGAACATGTCACGGAGCTTCATCTGGAAGTTGTGGAGCTCGGTGTTGGAAATGTACAGCTTGTAGTTGGTGTAATCGTTCCAGTAAGCAACCGCAAACATCAAACCGATGGAAGCAAGTGCTGCTTTGGAAAGCGGAAGCACAATCTTAATGAAGGTTCCCATCGGTGTACATCCGTCAATGGAGGCAGACTCAAATAAGCTCTTTGGAATACCTTCAAAGAAGTTTCTCATAAGTACCAGGTTGTATACGTTCATGGCAGGAAGTAAAATTACTACCCACAGAGAATTGTACAGACCAATCTTTGTCATTAAAAGGTATGTAGGAATCATACCTGCCTGGAAAATCATGGTGAATAACAGCATGTTGGCAAGTAAGTTTCTGCCCGGCATTTCAAACTGAATCAGTACATACGCACCCAGTGTGGAAAGGGTAAGTCCTAAGAAAGTTCCGCAAAGGGTGGTTAATACGGAAATCAGGAACGGACGACGGATTGCCACGTTGGTTACGATGGTTGTGTAACCGGTCACGGAAAATTCCTTCGGCCACATTCTGAGACCGTATCCTGCCTGTGCATCCAGAGAATCTACCAGTACCTTCCAAAGCGGTACAATAATAAATGCACATACTACCAGGAAAATAATAACGTTTACAATAGAGAACACCTTAAAGCGTTCTTTATCAATATACACGGTAAACGGTACAATGGCAGATGCAATAGCCAGTGCCAGGATGAAGAAGAAAAATCCATCCAACTGAAGACCGCCCACATATTCGCCAAGTTTTTCATTGTAAACACCGTTCTGTCCTAAGCCAGAGCCAAGCAACAGACTGCTTACAGCTAATAATACAACCGCAGCAATACTGAATACCTTACGAAGCTTTAAGTGACTCTTTCCTGCCGCCATTACAATAAATACTACCATGCAAACCATGGAAACAACAAGAAGTACGGTTGCAATGGTAATCCATGCCTGGTTCATTACGTCAGGATTTACGCCAAGAGCTACTGCTGTTGTTCTCATATCCAGTACTTTAGGCAGGGATAACAGGGCAAACAGTACGGAAGTCTTGGTAAAACCTGTGGTTAAGCCACTGGCATTAAAAATCGGATACAGAAGCAACAAGCCAAGAGTCAGGGTCATTAAGCCCACAAACATGCAGTTTGCAGGAATACCATTGTTCTTGTAGCCTTCCTTGCTGCGCTCGGAATAGCAGGTTCCTGCCAAACAAACCATGAAAACTACTGCCATAAAATATCCGATACCGTAGGTGGATGTAACAGAAGAAACTTCTTTGGTTCTCTGTCCGAAGTATTTAGCAAATACCTCCTGCTGCTGTTCCACCGGAACCATTTCCAGTAATTCTTCCAAAATATGAGTATTCGCCTTCTTTTTATCTGCAGTAGAGGCTGTATAGTCAAAGCCTTCGGAATAGGTAGCCAGTTCGGTAAGCTTTGCAGTCATTTCGTTCAGGTTTTCGATTTCCGGGAAAACTTCAGGAAGGGCTGCGACAAACTTTTCAATCGGTCTCTTCCAGCTGTTTGGGGAACTGGTTCTGGACTTTAACTGGATATCAAACAAAATCTCTTTTTCGTAAAAATTGTTTGCTTCCTTTAATACCACGGAGCTGTCATTTGCGTCATATACCGGCATGGCAATGCTTGTCATGTAGGAGTTGTATAACAGACCCATAAACAGGGTTACAAACAGGATGCAGACTGCCAGTACTCTCTTCAGCCCGTTTGCTGCACCGCGTAAAATCAGCACAATCATTACAATTACAGCTACAAACGCCAGTACCAGACCGATACAGGACATCAGGAACGGTGCTGTAAATACAAAAGAAGCCCCTCCGGTAAAAGTACCCGGATTAAACATAATTTTTACAACATCAACAATGTTGAATGCATACTTTAAAGAGAAATCCGTCATGGCACTGCCGGTACTTTGCGGAAGGAAAAATGCTGCTATCGCTAATACGCAAAATACCAGGGAGGCAATGCTCACACGGGAAAGTTTTTTATTCTTTTTCATGACTTCGCGCCTCCTAGACAATGCCGCGTCCGCGGACTTTCTTACTTGCATAGTTACATACAATAACCAACAGACATCCTACCACGGAACGGAAGAAACCAACCGCCGTGGAGAAACCGTAGTCTGCGCCAGAACCGAAGGTCATATCGTATACATAGGTCTGTAATACCTGGGACACGTCGGTTACCTGGTTATTAGTTAATACGAATACGGATTCGAACAGGTTCATAATCTTTGCCAGATTAAGAATTAATACTGTAATAATGGTATTCGCAAGACTTGGGAAGGTAATCCATCTCATACGCTGCCAACGGTTGGCACCGTCAATCTGGGCTGCCTCATAAAGTTCAGGGCTGATACCGGACAGTGTTGCCAGGAAAATGATGGTTCCCCAACCGGTATCCTTCCAAATGTTAATCAAATAGTAGGTAAAACGCCACCACTCGGTGGATTCGAGGAACTTGATTTCCTCACCGTCAACAATAATACCGAGGTTTTCCAGCACGGAGTTTACAAGACCCGCATTAGAATAAGACAGAATCAACGTAAATACGGATGCTGTTACTACCCACGACATAAAGTGCGGTAAATAAATGATTGTCTGTGTAACCTTCTTGAAAATTACATTTACCATTTCGTTTAACAACAGGGAAATGATAACGGCCATAAAAGTGTTGAGCAGTAACTTAACCAAACTCAACTCCAATGTATTTACAAAGGAGGTCCAGAACATTTTCTCTCCGAAGAGACGCTTAAAGTTTTCTAATCCGACCCATACAATGTTGTCCGCGTCCGGATAGCTGTAAAACATGTAGCGAAGTCCGGCTAACGGCCAAAAGTTAAATACAAACAAAAACACAAGTACAGGCACGAACATCAGATAGAACCAGCGATAGGTATATAAACGGGCAGACAACGGTTTGCTGCTGACCGTATTCTTTTTCTTTTTCCCTTTTTCCATCGTGTTACTCCCTTATGTACAGCAATCCGAAACCCATACTCCGGATTGCTGCGTGATTCATAATTATTTATTTAAAGCATCTAAAATTGCTTTTACATTGGCACCCTGCTCATTCTGGTATCTTGCCATGGCGTCTTCGATGGAATATTCACCGGAAGCTACCAGTTCAACCAGCATGATTCTTGCTGCCATTACTGTGGAATAATACTTATACATAGCATCGTTGGAAACCATCTTTGGTGCACTTACGCTGTTTGCATAGAACAGGTTTGCAGAATTTACTGCAGATGGTTCAATGGCATTTGCACCAACGTCCTTACCCTCTTCCATTGCCACAACGCCAAGCATCGGATCAATGTGGTTCTTGTTGTATAAGGAAACACCGGTTTCCAGGTCTGCCCGGAAGTGGAATTCTCCCTCTGCATAATCAATAGACTTAGCCTTTCTGCCGGTACCGGTGGTGATGGTTTCACCCTTAGTACTCCAGTGTAAATCTTCTACACCGTAGGTCCAAAGACTCTGTCCTTCCGCACCGTCTAACATGGTACCGAAGAATAAGTCAAATGCCTGCTCCGGATTTTCACATGCGGAAGTAATAACCCACATCGGAGCATAACGCTCAATATAATTACCAAGCTCTTCAATTGGTTCCAAAGCTACGAGTTCGGACGGAGAACCGATTAAAGCAAGGTTTTCTTCCAGATTGCTTGCCCAGGTACCTGCCCAATATGTAAATACACCACACTTATCTGCATAGAACTTATTACGGCAATCGGAGGTCTGGTTGGTAGAAAATTCAGGATCAATCCAACCATTAGCAACACCGTCAGCCAGACGCTCTAAAGCATCATACATTTCAGGCTGTGTGAAACCGTCTACCCATTCACCGGACTCTGTCTGGTAGAAGTCAGGATATGCATTCCAGAAAAATTCCGGTAAGTAGTTGGTGTAAGGAGCTTCTAAGTTTACAAGACCGGAGGAAGTAAGTGCATATCCTTCCGGACTGAGCTGAGCAAATGCATCCAGCATTTCTGTATATTCTGCATAGGTCTTTGGAAGATCATCCATGGTATAGCCGGCTCTCTCAAGCCAGGTCTTCTTTACATAAGTAACACAGCCGTTACCTCTTGCAGGCGCAATACCGTATAATCTTCCGTCAATCATGCTGTCTTCAAAAATCTGCGGGTTGGTTACACGGCCGGAAGCCTTGATTTCGGAATTATTCCACATATCGGTTACATCAACCAAAATGCCGTTCTGTGCGTACTGAACATAATAGGTAGAACCCATCAGTACGATGTCCGGCCAATAGGACTTATCCGGATTCGCAAAGGTCTGGGATACCGTACTATAATAACTGGAATGGTCTGGCATAATGATTTCTACATCAATACCCATTAACTTTTCCAGTTCTGCTTCAAACTGTGCACCGCCGTGGGCAGGATTTGCAAACTGCACGGTACCGTCTACCATGATGGTTAACTTATCCAGATCTTTCTTTTCTCCCGTAGCAGTATTTCCTGTACTTGGTGCAGGAGTTGTGTTGTCTGCGGTTCCTTCGTCGCCGCCGCATGCTGCAAGACCAAGTACCATGGTTGCTGCAAGCGCCATTGCAAGGAGCTTCTTTGCTGTCTTTTTCATAATTCATTCCTCCATTATACAGGGATTCCTCCCCTATGATGCATTAATAATACCATATCTATTTTATGAGAAACAAGCTACAATTCTTTGGATTGTAAACTCTTACATTTTTACCTGATATCATAAAAAATGTACTTTTTAAGTTGCAATGCCACCGTCCTTTTGGTATACTTAAGATACTTTTTTATAGAAAACAAACCAAATTTTATGATACAAAAGACTTTTTCGGGAGAAATAACTCTATGAAACCAATACGGACCGACAAAAAACGTTCCCTTTTATTTAGATTTGTAACCTCTTACAGCAGTATTTTACTCTTTGTACTGGTATTAGGTTTATTTTTTATGATTTCTTTAACTAATACATACCGCAGCAGCACATACCGTCAAAATACAACACTGTTTGAAAACTGCATTAAAGATTTTGACACTTCTCTCCGGCTGTTCAGCACATTAACTACCCAAATCGGTTCCAATGAAACCATCAAAGCTCTTTCGTATCTTACGGAAGAAGAAAAAACATACAATTTTTATGCTCTTGGTAAGGAATCCATGGAATATTTGTCCAACCTGATGTCCATGCAGGGCATGCTGCCGATTGACAGCTTTTATGTGTACTTGCCGGAAACAGAGTATTTCCTGTCCCCTGCCCAATTTGCGTCTAAAGAAATGTTTTATTTCCAACGGACTGCTTTGGCAGATGAATTGGCTATAAAGCGGGACACTCTCATTGCTTCCTATGATAACGTAATGTCCCTACTTCCTTTTACGGAATATTCCGTTAACTCTGCCACAGTTTATTTGTACAAAATACCGTTGGCCGCAACCTTTTCACAAAGCTATCATCCGGGAATTGCATGTTTCGAATTAAATGCTGATGCTTTACAACAAAATTTCGATGATGTACTCACCAGCACTTCCTCATATTTATATATTGCAGATAACTTCGGTACCCATCTTGCGTCTATGGGTAATACGGCAACTTTTTCTACAATCATAGAATCCTTGCTGCCCCTTGCAGATAACAGTACCTCTGAATTCCGGCATGAAGAATTCAAACAAGGCGGAAAAAAATATACTATAACAAAATCGACCTCCGGGTTTAACGGCTGGGATTACTATTTAATACAGCCTTCTGCTTATTTATTAAATGATTTATCTGCCTACCGGACTACTTATGTGATAGCAATTACTGCGGTATTAATCATCTCCTTTTTGATGATATTTTCCCTTTCCCGGGCGAATACGAAACCTTATGAGCAAATGCACAGCCGTTTGGAATCTTCCCATAAAGAAAACATCATTCTACAAGAGAAGAACGAGTCTCTTCAGGGTGTTTTAGCTAAGCAGCGGCCACTTGTTTACAGTGCTTATGTAGCCCGTATTATGAAAGGTGCGGTATCCTCTGACAACGACATCCGCGAAATCAACGATTTCTTAAAAATCGAAGGTTTGGGCCGCTTGAATTATCAGGTTTTACTGGTATCCCTGCGTTTAGAGCAATTAGATGATTTAAACCACTACCAGCTGCAGGAATACGAATCCCTGTTATATCGTTGTTTCTACCAATATTTTGGCAGTCAAATTTTGATTTATCATCCGGATGTTAACAAGTTTGCCTTGCTGCTGTCCTCTGAAACAAAAACAGAGGACCCGGCCTGCATTGCAAGCATCCGTCAAACGTTCACGGAATTACATAATTATCTATTGGAAGAACATTCCCTTTGGACCTTTGCCGGTCTCGGTGACTCCAATACCATGCTTCCGTATTTTTGGAAATCCTATCAGCAGGCTTTGGAAGCGTCAGCTCTCATTAAAGATGACCACTTTTTCCAAAGCTACCATGACCTTTCCCGAAGCAGCGAAACCTATTATTATCCGTACGAAATGGCCAGTCAGCTAACCACCTTTATTCAGGCTGCCAACACCATTCAGATTAACGAAATTTTTAAGCTGATTACCCGTGAAAATGTAACTTACCGTTCCATTTCCGAAACAAATCTGCAGTGGCTGTTATCCGACCTGCGTACTACATTAATTAAAATCCGTCAGAACCTTTCTGAGCGTCCGGAAGGTCTTGCAGAAGATTTTGATAAAAGGCTTACCAAAGAAACCACCTTAGAAGGTATGCAGCAATTAGCTTTGCAGCTCTCTTCCTGCTATAAATCCGGCAATACCGGTAACCAGATGATTAGCTCCATCCAAAACTATATCAGTAAAAACTATCATGATCCGGATTTAAGCCTGAAGAAAATATCCGAAGTGTTTTCCATTTCCGAAAGTTATTTCTCCTACTTATTCAAGGCAGAAACGGGCAGAAACTTTTCTGAATATTTGGAAGAGCTTCGTATGCAGCAGGCGATTTATCTTTTAAAAGAAACCGATACCCCTCTCTCGGAGCTGTACAGCCATTTAGGTTACAGCAATCCGAATTCCTTCCGACGGGCCTTTAAAAAGGTTTACGGTTCTTCTCCGAAGGCATTCCGCCATACCGGAGAAACTTCCGAATAACCGGACATTTTATAACTATTTTGAATAAGGAGAATACCAACTATGCCAAGAATCTATTATGCTGCCGACTCCATCGTTGCACAGAAAAATATTTTTACCTATCCGGAAACCGGAATCGGTCAGATGCTTCCGCTCTATTTAAAGCGCACCGTACGCATCCAGAATCATGCAGAAAACGGGCGAAGCACCAAAAGTTTTATTGACGAATCCCGTCTTGCCGCTATATATAACGACATCCGGGAAGGTGATTTTCTTTTTATCCAGTTTGGACACAATGATGAAAAGCAGGCTGACCCAAACCGTTATACCGAAGCTTACGGGGATTATCAGGTAAATCTTGAAAAATTTATTAATGTTGCAAGAAACCGCAAAGCATATCCGGTTCTGATTACTCCGCTCTGCCGTCGTCAGTTCGACGAAAACGGCACCTTACAGGATACCCATGGAGAATATCCGGAAGCTATGCGCCAGGTTGCAAAACGTCTGGAAGTTCCATGTATTGATTTATGTACGTTAAGCTTTGAAGAAGTACAAAAAGCCGGTGATGAAGCAAGTAAACAATGGTTTATGAACTTTCCGGCAGGGCTTTATCCTAATTTTCCGGATGGAAAAGAAGACAATTCCCACCTTCGTCCGGAAGGTGCCATGTATTTTGCGGGGATTCTTGCAAATGAATTGAAAAAACTTGGCGGAATTTATGCGGATTTACTTTTAGAAGCGCCGGACAAACCACTGTCTTCCGCTATTGAACCATAAAATTATCTTTCTATTATTATTTTCTAACAAATTTATCGAGGAAATGCCATGCAGGAAACGAAACTTTGGTGCCCGGATTTAGGCAACGGCACCTTTCAAAATCCAATTTTATATGCAGATTATTCCGATCCGGATGTATGCCGTGTAGGCGATACCTTTTATATGACTGCCTCCAGCTTTAATTATATTCCAGGACTTCCGATTCTTACTTCCAAGGATTTGGTAAACTGGGAATTAAAAAACTATGCCATCAAAGAACGGATACCTTTTGATATGTATGATACTCCCGCCCATGCCAAAGGAATTTGGGCACCCAGTATCCGTTATCACAACGGAGAATTCTTTATTTTCGTCGGTATGCCGGATCAGGGGATTTTCATGTTAAAAACAAAAGACCCTTTAGGTGAATGGTCCGGACCTTTCCTCGTACTTCCAGGCAAAGGCTATATCGACCCGTGCCCTCTTTGGGATGATGACGGAAACGCTTATGTCATTCACGGTTATGCAAAAAGCCGTATCGGCTTTAAGAGTATCCTCGGAATCTTTCAAATAACTCCCGATGGCGAACAGGCTATCAGTGATGATGTTTTCTTATATGATGGCACAAAAACCAATCCTACCATTGAAGGACCAAAGGTTTACAAAAAAAACGGGTATTATTACATTTTTGCTCCGGCCGGTGGTGTAAAAACCGGTTGGCAAACCGTTCTCCGTTCTAAAAACCTCTATGGCCCCTATGAAGAAAAAATAGTGATGCATCAGGGCAGCTCCGATATTAACGGACCTCACCAGGGCGGTTTGGTGGATACCCCTACCGGCGAAGAATGGTTTATTCATTTCCAGGACGCCGGTGTATACGGACGAATCACCCATATGCAGCCGGTAACATGGAATAACGGTTGGCCGGTTATCGGAAAAGATACAGACGGTACCGGTTGTGGTGAACCACAGCATTCCTATCCGGTTCCGGACTGTTACGATCCTGGTACATTACCACAATATTTAAAAGCCTCCGATGATTTTTCTTCTACTGAACTGGGACTTCAGTGGCAATGGCTTGCCAACAGTAAACCGGAGTTTTACTCTCTTACCGAACGTCCGGGGGCACTGCGTCTGTACAGCATAAATCCTACAGAAAAAAGTAATCCTGTTCTTTGGGACTGTGCTAATGTTCTGACCCAGAAAATCGTATGCCCTGCTTTTACTGCTGACTTTGAGCTGGACATTTCCGGTTTACAGAACGGATGTCAGGCAGGAATTGTCATGATTGGCGGTGAATACTCTGCTCTTGCGTTCCGCAAGGAAGCAGACGGTTTGAAGCTGATTTATTTCGAATCGGAAACCATAAAGGAAAAAGCAGATATCAAAGATACAAAAACAAAAGAAAGAAAAACAGAGAACATATTGTATTCTATTTCTGTAGACAAATCTGTTTCCACTGCTATTTTAAGAATTGATTTCAGCAAAAACAAGGTTTGTCAAATGTCATACCGTCTGCAAAACGAAACCTTTTTTACTCAAATTCCATTTAGCTCTATTCCAAAGGACCATACCTGGACCGGAGCTAAGACCGGTATATTTTCTACAACATTAGAACCGTGTAATAATCACAGTTTTACCGATTTTATAAATGTATGTGTCACAATGGCATAACTAATTATTCTACAGTATTAGAACGTACAAAAAAGGCTTCCGTACTAAACCAGAAGCCTTTTCCTTTATAACAATACAACCTCTATTCTCTTGTAAACTTGTCTACACCGTCCAGCGTAATCTCTTCGCCATCCTGACCGGTAATTGTCACATTTTTCAGTTCCAATTCCTCCAGATTTTTAGCAAGCATACCGGACTTAGTAGTTTTATCTGCACCATCCATCATAGCAGGAACACCGGCTTTTGGATTTTCGGCATAGGTAAAGCTTACGTTTTCAAAGCCAACCTTTTTAATCTTCTGCTCCGGCAAACCAAACATATATGCCGCTGCCGCATGACAATTGGTTGCTTTGATGTTACGGAAATTCAGCTCTCCAAGGAATGGTGTTCTGTCATCCACAGGGAAATATTCCTTGGACTGTACATACTGACTGTGTCCGTCCGGGTCACAGAAATAGAACGCATTGATAACCACAGGAGTCATAACATGATCCATTTCGATGTTTTCAAATAAAACACCATCAATAATGGCATCTTTACCGCGTCCGCGTCTTGTTTTAATACGAAGTCCACGGTCCGTATGCAGGAACTTACAGTCCTTTACGATTAAGTTCTTTACACCGCCGGCCATTTCACTGCCGATGGTAATGGAACCGTGACCGTCTCTCATACAGCACTGACGGATCATCAGGTTTTCCGATGGTTTCTTATGCTTTGCACCCATGTAAATCTTTCCGGACTTAATGGCAATACAATCATCACCCAGGGAGAAATATACGCCGATAATTTCAACATTTTTACAGGATTCCGGATCTAAACCGTCGGTATTTGGGGAATCCTTCGGATTTAATACCTTTAAATCAATAAATTTCAAATTGTCGGAGAAATACGGGTGCAGATTCCAGGACGGACTGTTTTGGAACTGTACGCCATGTAAAATCACGTTATTACAGTGATTTAAAAACACAAGTCTTGGTCTCCAGGCAATTTTACGGGTCTTTGGATCTGCCCACCAGGTTTCGTAGGAAGAACATCCGTCAATCACACCCTGACCGGTAATGATTACGTTTTCTACATTAATACCGGTAATAATTCCGGCGAAACAGTCAATCGGATTGCCTTCCCAGGTACCCAGGTTATATTCGTCCTGTTCGTCATAACTGGTAATAACACCAGGTAAAATCGGGAACTTGGAACGGTCTGTTGTGGCATACAAGGTTGCCCCCTTGGCAAGCTCCAATACCAAATTACTCTTTAAAAACAAAGTAGTAATACGGTAATTTCCGGCCGGAATATATACTCTTCCACCCTTCGGACAAGCATTGATGGCACACTGGATAAATAGGGTGTCGTCTGTTTCGTTATCACCCTTTGCACCAAACTCTTTTACATTCAAAGTAACAAATTCGTTTTCTGTGCAAACAGTAACCACGTCGGATTCTTTATCTGCGAACTTTACCTGTACCTCATAGGCTGTGGCAGGCTTTAAATCAAACACAGAAACCACATTTTTATTGCTGCGCTCTGCCTCTTCGCCGTTTACATATACCACATGCTCTTCTTCGGTACTATAACAACCACAGTCTTTCAATTCTAACACAAGGCTTCTGGCAGTTTTTAAGATGATATCAAATTCTAACTTTTTCATTCTTTCGTGCCCCCCTGTATTAGTTTCTCTCAAAGCGTTTTTCCAAACGCTTGATGGCATAATATGCAGCCGGATACTTTTCATCTGCAAATACAGCTAAATCATCCTCATACTTTTCCATCAAAAATGCCTTGTAAAAGCATGCTTTTGCCAGAGCATAGGCCACAGTTTCATCCGGATTAACGGAAACTGCCACATACTGCTCCCAAAGAAGACGCTGCACGGTTCTGTATAGCTCATAGATTTCTTCAGAAAAATATTCCAACACCTCTGCCAGCATAGAAAAAATAACTTTGCTATCCGGATATTTCTTTACTGCCGCCTTACACTGCTCTGCCAAATCAATGTAATTCTCTTTTTTATTACATTTCGTTTCGTATAATGCATATAAAGGCATCACATCAAGCAATAACTCTTCCTGATTTACGCCATTTGCAGTAAAAAGGCCTTCCGCATCTCTGTCTAATGCAGAAATTTCTTTTGCAGCTTCTGTTAAAGCTTCTTTATAAGTTTCCGGCTCTACCGTATATAATAACGCAAGTGCCGCCTTAGAGGTTTTTGCTACCTCCTTAAGCTCGTCTAACACTTTATTATCTTTTGTTACTCTGTATTCTTCGATTTTTGCTCGAATCATAACATTCCTCCTTAGCGGATGTCTTGCATTGCAACGCCGTCCATGTCGTCAAATGCCTGGTTTTCACCAACCATGCCCCAGATGAAAGTATATGCTCTGGTACCGCATCCGGAATGGATGGACCAGCTTGGAGAAATAACTGCCTGCTCATTCTTCATAACAATGTGGCGGGTTTCAGTAGGCTCGCCCATGTAATGGAATACTAAAGCGTCATCCTTCATATCGAAGTATAAATAAACTTCCATTCTTCTGTCGTGGGTGTGGCAAGGCATTGTGTTCCAAACACTGCCTTCTTCCAGCTTAGTCATACCCATAACCAGCTGGCAGCTTTCTACCTGACCAGGTAAGATGTACTTGCAGATAGTTCTGTGGTTTGCGTCAGCAAGGCAACCAAGCTCTACCTTATTTTCATCCTTAACAATAACAACACCATCTTCCGGTGTACCTTCCGGCTTAATAAGCACGGTTGGGTAGGACTTATGGGCAGGTGCGCTGTTTAAGTAGAACTTTGCAGGATTTGCCGCATCAACGCTGGCAAAGGAAATATCCTTAGCGCCCATACCAATGTACATGCCTTCCTTATATGCTACGTTGTATTCCTTACCGTCAATAGTGATAACGCCGGCGCCGCCGATGTTGATAACACCCATTTCTCTTCTTTCTAAGAAATAGTCTGCACGAAGTTCGTCACCTGCGGTAAGTACTAAAGTTTCCTTTACAGGCACTGCGGAACCGGTGATGATTCTGTCGATGTGGCTGTAAACTAACTTGATTACATCCTTCTGGAATAAATCGTCAATTAAAAACTCCTCGCGGAGTCTGTCGGTTGTATAGTGCTTTACGTCTTTTGGGGATGCTGCTGTTCTAAGTTCCATAACTATGTACCTCTCTTCTATTTATTTAACATGAGCCGTGGGATAAGCCACGGCTCATGATTTGTTTTATTTAATTACGGGCTAGCGTTGTACTCTACCGGAGCCGTCGCCACCAACAAGGCCGTCAACATCGCTTCTGGAAACAAGGTTGAAGTCGCCAGGGATGGTGTGCTTTAATGCGGAAGCTGCTACACCAAACTCAAGAGCATCCTTGAAATTCTTGCCATCAAGGAAACCACAGATGGTACCGCCTGCGAAGGAGTCACCGCCGCCTACACGGTCAACGATTGGGGAAATTCTATACTCTCTGGAGTGATAGAATTCCTTAGTATCTCTGGAGTAGATGCACGCGGACCAGCCGTTGTCGGAAGCACTGTGGCTTACACGTAAGGAGCTGATAACGTACTCGAAGTTGAACTTTTCGACCATCTGCTCGAAGATATCCTTGTAACCTGCAAGCTCTAAGTCACCGCTGGTTACGTCTGTGTTACCAGGCTTGAAGCCAAGAACCTTTTCAGCATCTTCTTCGTTACCGATACAAACGTCAACATACTGCATTAAGTTGGACATAACCTTCTGAGCCTTTTCGGAGGACCATAACTTCTTACGGAAGTTTAAGTCTACGGAAACCTTAACACCAGCCTTCTTCGCTGCCTTTAAAGCAACTTCGGTAAGCTCTGCTGCTGCGTCGGAAACTGCAGGAGTGATACCTGTGAAGTGGAACCAGTCAGCACCTTCAAAAATCTTATCAAAATCAAAATCTTCTGCTGTAGCAGTA
>JAGAQI010000133.1 GCA_017622795.1 Lachnospiraceae bacterium | reverse complement strand
GTCCAGGTGTCCGGATTATGGCAGAATAAACAACGAAACGGGCATCCCTGGAAAAATACCACATATCGGATGCCCGGTCCATCTACAGTTCCAAATGTTTCGACAGAGTGTATTGCTCCGGAATTACATTCCTTCATGGAAAGTTCTGGAGATAACTTCGTCCTGCTGCTCCTTTGTTAACTTGTTGAAGTTAACAGCGTATCCGGATACACGGATAGTGAGCTGAGGATACTTCTCAGGATGAGCCTGAGCGTCTAATAAAGTTTCCTTTGTAAATACATTTACGTTTAAGTGATGACCACCCTTTTCAACATACGCATCGAGCATGTTTACTAAGTTATCGATCTGATTTTCGCTAACGGACATGATAGTTTCCTCCTTATTTTTTCTTTTATATCCACTCCAAACACTATATATTGTCCGGAGTGGAATTTTATTATACTAGATATTGCTTAATAAGTCAAGACGTTGCCAGACTAGTCAAGCTGCATACCGTCTACATTAAGAGCGTCGCCTGCAAAGAATACATCGTCACCCTTACCAAGAGCATCCGGAATGATGGAGAAGGTATTGGAAATACCGTCCTGTGCATACTTGAATGGAAGCTTGGATACGGAGCTTAAGGAAGCGATAGCACCGCTCTTATCACGGTTGTGCATTGGGTTAGCACCTGGAGCGAATGGTTCGCCGGCCTTTCTACCATCCGGAGTAGAACCGGTATTCTTACCGTAAACTACGTTGGAAGTGATAGTAAGGATGGAAGTGGTTGGGATACCGCCACGGTAGGTGTGAACGCCGCCAACATAACCCATGAAGGTGCTTACTAAGTCATAAGCAAGGTCATCTACACGGTCGTCATCGTTACCGTACTTAGGGAAATCGCCTTCTACTTCGTAGTCAACAACAATACCGTTCTCATCACGGATTGTCTTAACCTTTGCATACTTGATAGCGGATAAGGAGTCAGCAACTACGGAAAGACCAGCAATACCGGTAGCAAACCAACGGGTTACGTTCTTATCGTGTAATGCCATCTGTAATCTTTCGTAGCAGTACTTATCATGCATGTAGTGGATGATGTTTAAGGTATTTACATATACCTTTGCTAACCACCACATCATATCCTTATAACGATCCCAAACTTCATCGAAGTCAAGGTATTCGGAAGTGATTGGACGGAACTTAGGACCAACCTGCTTCTTGGAAACTTCATCCACACCACCGTTGATAGCGTAGAGGAGACACTTAGCAAGGTTAGCACGGGCACCGAAGAACTGCATTTCCTTACCAACTCTCATGGAGGATACGCAACAAGCGATAGCGTAGTCATCACCGTGAGTTACTCTCATTAAGTCATCGTTCTCATACTGGATGGAAGAGGAGATAACGGAAGTCTTAGCACAGAACTTCTTGAAATTTTCAGGAAGTCTTGTGGACCATAATACGGTAAGGTTTGGTTCCGGAGCGGTACCTAAGTTAATTAAAGTATGAAGAAAACGGTAGGACATCTTTGTTACAAGTGTACGGCCGTCGATACCCATACCACCGATGGATTCAGTTACCCATGTTGGGTCACCGGAGAACAGTGCATTGTACTCAGGAGTTCTTGCAAACTTAACAAGACGAAGCTTCATTACGAAGTGGTCTACGAATTCCTGAATCTGCTCTTCTGTGAAAGTGCCGTTTGCAAGGTCACGCTGAGCATAGATGTCAAGGAAGGTGGAAGTACGTCCGAGGGACATAGCTGCACCGTTCTGCTCCTTAACTGCTGCAAGGTAACCGAAGTAAGTCCACTGAATAGCTTCCTGTACGTTCTGCGCCGGTCTGGAAATATCAAAACCGTAGATGTTACCAAGTTCCTTTAATTCTTCTAACGCACGAATCTGTTCGGATAATTCTTCGCGGTTTCTTGTAACGTCAGAGTACATTGTCTTACGTGTAGTAGCCTTCTGCTGCTGCTTGTCAGCGATAAGACGGTCTACACCGTAAAGAGCTACACGACGGTAGTCGCCGATGATACGTCCGCGGCCGTAAGCATCCGGAAGACCGGTGATGATGTGGCTGGAACGGCAGGCACGCATTTCAGGTGTGTAAGCATCGAATACACCTGCGTTATGTGTCTTTCTGTGCTTTGTATAGAACTCTACGATAGTAGGGTCTACAGTGTAGCCGTTGTCTTCGCAAGCCTTAACTGCCATACGGATACCGCCGTTTGGCTGAAGTGCACGCTTAAATGGCTTATCTGTCTGGAAACCAACGATAGTTTCCTTATCTTTATTTAAATAGCCAGGACCGTGGGAAGTGATAGTAGAGATGATGTGGGTATCCATATCAAGGACACCGCCCTTTGCCAGCTCTTCCTTAGTTAATTCCATTACCTGCGCCCATAAATCCTTTGTGTTCTGGGTTGCATCACATAAGAAGGAATCATCACCTTCGTATGGAGTGTAGTTCTTCTGGATGAAATCACGAACGTTAATTTCTTTTACCCAGATACCACTGTTAAAATTGTTCCACTCTTCTCTCATCTTTGAGTACTCCTTTCTTTATACACGTGTTTTCCACGCTAATTAAGGTCGGGTTTTATACTCGACTCATTTAAACCACAGATTATGATAGCACTTACATTACTCTTTTGTCAATGTAGGAAAGATAGAATAAGTTAAATTTTTGACAAATTTCTTGTGAAAGTTGCACAACGGGTTTCTACTTATTTATTAAATGAACTTTTTTATAAAGTATGGGCAAAACAGAGGTGAAACATACCAAGAAAATTAGATTTTTATTAATTTGCAAATAAGTATTGACAAGAATAGTTGTCAATGATATGATTTTTGACAAGGAAAGTTGTCAAAGCAGAAAGAGAGAAAAGAAAAGCAGAAAGGAGTCAGAGCAGTGCCATTAAAGAACAAATTAAAAGAACATCGGGCTGTTTTGGGAGTAAACCAACAGGAAATGGGAAAACTTGCCGGTGTGTCCCGGCAGACGATCAGCCAGATTGAACGGGGAGACTATTCTCCGTCGGTAACCCTGGCATTAAAGCTTGCCAAATTGTGCAATGTAACAGTGGAAGATATTTTTGAATATGAGGAGGATGAAAATGAGTAGCGAGAAACTGAGTGAATTGACGGAAAAACAGCAGGAGAATAAAAAAGAGGATAAGAAAGCATTTAAGAAATTTGCATGGATCCTGCTGCTTGCATTTATGGTGGGAATTCTGGTAGGTGTCGCCAGTGCATTTTTGGGAGACATAATGGAAAATGAATCCGTGAAAGATGCTTTTGTAAATATCATGCAAAGTGTGGCAATCTATGGAGGTTATATATATACTACGGTATTACTTATTGCCAGCATTGTGTTATATAAGAAAAGCCGCAAAGAATATATTGCATGGGATGAGGAAGACGAAGAAGTTTTGGAAGGGATGGAAACAAAAATTTCCTACGTTATCTGGTTTTCTAATCTGATTATGTTCGGTTCTTACTTTTTCTTTGCCACAGGCGTATGGGCTGCGGATTTAGCTGAAATAAAGGGTGCTTTGGTGCAGGATGCAACAGGTTTTTGGGTGTCTCTCGGTGCAGTGTTTTTACATATGGTGTATGCTTTGATTGTATCCTGCATTATCCAGCAGAAAGCCGTGAATTTGACGAAGGAAATCAATCCGGAAAAAAAGGGCAGTATTTACGATACCAAGTTCCAGGATAAATGGCTGGCAAACTGTGATGAGGCGGAACGTTTTGCAGTATACAAATGTTCTTTCAAAACGTTTAAAGTCATGCAGTTGACCGGAATGGTGCTCTGGGTAATTTGTCTGATCGGGCAGATGATTTTCGGAACCGGCGTATTCGCCACAATTGTTGTTACAGTATTTATGATAATTCAGATCTCAGTATACAGCGTGCAGGGTATTTATTTTGCCAAGCATCCGTCTGAGGTGATGAAATAAGGGATTTGCCTAATCAGGCAGAAGGAGGATTAACATGTTAGAGGTAAAGAATTTGACAAAGCAGTATGGGGAAAAGGTGGTTGTGGATGATCTCAGCTTTTCCATCAACGAGCCGGGGGTGTATGCCCTGCTCGGAACAAATGGTGCGGGTAAAACCACATCTATCCGCATGATTCTCGGCATGCTTGCCAAAAACGGCGGTGAGGTGTTATGGAACGGAAAGCCGTTTAATGCATCGGAAATGAACGTGGGTTATTTAGCAGAGGAGCGCGGACTGTATCCGAAGTATTCCCTGCTTGACCAGTTGTTGTACTTTGCATCTTTAAAGAAGGTGCCAAAAAAACTGGCCATGGAGCGAATCAAGTATTGGGCAGAACGCCTGCAGGTGGAAGAATATATTTTCCCGCCGAAGACAGTAAAGGGAAAAAAGGCAAAGGCAAACCGTGCCGATCAGTTATCCAAAGGTAACCAGCAGAAGATTCAGTTAATGGCAGCGCTGATTTCCGAACCGGAATTTTTAATTTTAGATGAACCGCTCAGCGGTCTTGACCCGGTAAATACCGATTTGTTTAAGGGAATTATCCGGGAGGAAATTGCGAAGAATAAGTACTTAATCATGTCCAGCCATCAAATGCCGACGATTGAAGAATTTTGTACCGACATTACAATTATGAATCGTGGTCAGGCAGTGCTTCAGGGTAATCTGAATGCAATTAAAAAGGGGTACGGACGTGTAAATCTCTTTGTAAAGAGTGACTCCGAAATTGCACCGTATATTCAGAAGTTTGGTATTCAGATTGTTGCAAAAATGCCGAGTGAATATCACTTAAAGGTAACAGATGAGCGTCAGGCAAGAGAATTTTTAGCCAGCATGATGCAGGATAATGTTCCGCTTGTTAAGTTTGAACTCAGAGAACCATCCCTGCATGAAATCTTTGTGGAAAAGGTGGGCGACGATAATGAAGAAAGATAATCTCCGCGGCTGGAAGGATGTCTTTACTTTTACATTGGTCCAGACGCTAAAAAGCAAGACTTACATAGTGACATTAATTATTATGATGGCGATTGCCATGATTTCCATGCCGTTGATGAATACATTTTTATTAAACGGAGTGGAAGAAGGTCCGGAAAAAAGTGCGGTAGAAAAGGTATATCTTTACAATATGACACTTTATCGCAATCTGGATTTGGAAAATGAGTTAACGGAAGCTTATCAGCACATTGTGTTTGAAGATACCGTAGGTGATACTGCCGCTTTAGAAACAAAAATTCAGGAAGAAGAAACCAATTCCGTGATTCTGTTTCTGGTGGAAGATGAGCAGAACTGCTATATTCAGTTTTTGCGTTCCCCGGATGGTGATGTAACGAATTATGAGTTACAGATGTTAGGGCAGTATGTGCAGAATGCGTACACTAAGGCAAAAATTAAGCTGCTTGGTCTTACAGAGGAGCAGATGACCTTTTTTGAAACCAGTGTGGTTGCATCTTCCAGCATTGTTGACACGGAAAATGCAATTGTATTAGAAGATACTTCCATCACCGAAGGCGAGTACTGGTTTATTTACGGTATGATGTTTGTGGTGTTAATGGTATGTGTCATGGCTTCCAGTCAGGTGGCGAGTTCCATTGTACAGGAGAAATCCTCCAAAGTAATTGAGTATTTATTAACATCTATCCGGCCGTTGGCAGTAATTGTAGGTAAAGTATTTGCGATGCTGGTAGTAGTAATGGTTCAGTTGATTGCACTGGTATTGGCGGGATATGTATCTGCAAAGCTCGGTGAATTGATTTCCGGTGAGGGAAATAATGCCATTACACAGTTTATGACTCCGGAAATGCTGGAAAGCCTGAACTTTGGCAATATCGTAATTGGTCTCGTGGTTGCCGGCGCCGGCATGGTATTGTATGCAACACTGGCCGGACTTTGTGGTGCTACGGCAAGCCGCATGGAGGAAGCGGGAGAAAGTTTGTCCCTGCTTACCATGACTTCCCTGATTGGCTTTTACATTGGATTTGGCGCGGCAAGTACTTTGATGGCATCCGGCGACAATGCATTTGTTACCTTTGCGCTTATTTTCCCGGTATCCTCTTCGTTCCTGCTCCCTGCAGCCTTATTGGTTGGTAAGGCAGATGTATGGATTGCCCTGATTGCAATTGCGGTTCTTCTGGTTTCCATCGTGTTAATGTTTATGTTTGTGGCAAAGGTATATGAAGGATTGATTTTACATAACGGCTCCCGTTTGAAATTTAAGGACGTTCTTGCCATGGCAAAGGGTAATAGACCTAAAAAAGTAAAGAAAGGGGAAAATGCATAATGAATAAGTTTAAAGGCTGGAAAAGCGTATTTTCCTTTAATTATAAGCAAAGTGCAAGCTCTAAGTCCTATATTGCGGTAACAACCTTGGTTGCGGTTATCCTTATCGCGGCAGCAATCTTAATCAGTGTGCTTGCAGCAAAACCGGATAAGGAGGATGATATCAAAGAAACTGCGTATTGCGAAGTGGAAACAGCTTATGTACTGGATTTAGCAGGTATGGGTGAAATCCGGTACGAAGAATGGATTCCTGCGCTGTCCGAGGAGTATTATCAGTATCTTACCATTGTTCCGGTGAGCCAAATGACGGTTGAAGAATTGCAGACTATGGCCGCAAAGGATGAAAACGGTCTTGCGGTAGGTGTAGTAATTAATAGGGCGGAAAACAGCATTGAAGTGACAGCAGTAGTTCCGTCTACCTCTGAAAATATTTCCCTGATGGATGGTCAGGAAGTGGCAGATTTAATCGCGATTGCGGTGGAGCAGGCGAGATTCTTGCAGAGCGGTTTAAGTGAGCTTCAGTTTTCCCAGATTAATAAGCAGGTTGTTCTCAGTGTGGCAGATGCCGGCGAGGAAACTAACGTAGTGGTTTATCTGGTGAAGTATCTGGCTCCGGCTATTTTCGGCCTGGTGCTTTATTTCCTGCTTCTTCTGTACGGGCAGCAAATCAATCAGAGTGTTTCCGTTGAAAAAACCTCGAAACTGGTGGAAACCCTCCTTACTTCTTTGCATCCGTACGCGCTCCTTACCGGTAAAGTGTTTGCTATTGTGGCAACTGCTATGCAGCAGTTCTTTATCTGGGTAGCAGCGTTGATCATCGGTATTTTTGCCGGCGGAATGATTTCTGAATCCGTGTATCCGGGTACAGAAAGCGGTTTGAGTGTTGCAATAGAGTTTATGCGAGCCAATATTGGTGAAAGTGCATTCTCTCCAGTGGCAGTAGTGCTGGCGCTTGTAACGTTCTGCTGCGGCTTCCTGTTTTATTGTGTGCTTTCCGGTATGGCGGGCAGCATGGTAAACCGTCCGGAGGAAGCAGCCAACACCCAGAGCATTTTTACTCTTCCGATTGTTATCAGCTGGCTTGTATGCTATTTTGGTACCCTGATGGAAAAGGAAAGTTTACTTGTTGTGGCCAGAAATATTCCGTTTACCATTCCGTTCTGTGTTCCGGTGGATTTGCTTACCGGTGCCATCGGAATCGGCCAGGGATTACTGTCTACGGCGATTCTTCTTGTGTTCTCAGTACTGATTATTATGTTGTCCGGCAGAATATACAAAGGCTTGGTACTGTACACAGGTGAAAAAGTAACATTAAAGAATGTAATCGGTATTTTAAAGAACAAGAATTAAAGTATCTTTGGAAAAATGCATAAAATCCGGTGGAATATTGATGAAAAATTAGTAAAATAACGAATTGACGAGAAACGTCCGCGGTGGTACAATTTGCACCGTTGCGGACGTTTTTTATATGCAAAGGGAAGCATAGACCGCATATATTGAAAAGAGTTTAGTATGTCATACCGATAGGGAGATTGGAGAAAATGAGACAACAGGTAGTAAGAGTAGTAAAGGATCAGCCGGTACTGTGTGTGGCTATTGTGGCTATGTTAATCACTTGCGTCTTTGTGCCGGTAGATGGTGAATATTTGGATTACTTTAATTTACAGACACTGGCAACTCTGTTCTGTACGCTGGCGGTGGTAAGTGCCTTTAGTCATATTCATGTATTTGAAATTTTAAGTAAAAGCATTATCTTAAAACTGGCTAATTTACGAAGCGCCGTGATTGCCTTGGTGTTTATTACATTCCTTGGTTCTATGGTGCTGGCTAATGATATGGCACTGTTAACTTTTCTGCCTCTTGGATATTTTGTGTTACATAAAACCGATAACAAGCAGACGATGGCATTTACCTTCATTATGCAAAATATTGCAGCAAATCTTGGCGGCATGCTGACACCGTTTGGAAATCCGCAGAATTTATATCTGTATGCCCATTACCAAATCGGTACCATAGAATTTATGCAGATTATGTTTCCGAGTTTTTTTATGGCAACCCTGTTGATTCTTGCTGTTTGCTTATTTGTAAAAAAGACTCCTCTGACTTTAAAAAGAGATGAGGGTTATGTGCTGGATAAGCAGAGAACCTTTATTTATTCCGCCTTATTTATTTTCAGCATTTTAATTGTGTTCCGTGTGGTTCCGTATGCATTGGGAACTGCAGTTGTAGTGTTGGCACTGTTATTTTTAGATAAGGCAGCACTGAAAGAAGTAAATTACCCACTATTATTAACCTTCTGCGTGTTCTTTGTATTCAGCGGAAATGCAGCAAGAATTCCGGCAGTAAATGAATTGTTTAGCAATTTACTTCCAAAGAATACCTTATTGTTTGGTATTTTATCCTGTCAGTGCATCAGTAATGTGCCGAGTGCTGTACTGTTATCCCACTTTACCATGGATTATGCAAGCTTACTTCCTGCAGTGAATATCGGTGGTCTTGGTACTCCGATTGCTTCTCTGGCAAGTTTAATTACGTTAACTGAGTTTAAAAAGCGTCAACCGGAGAAACTGGGGAAATATTTAGTGATGTTTACGGGAATTAATGTGTTGTTTTTAGTCGTGTTGTATTTGACGCAGAGTAATATATAAAGTGATAAATGAAACGGAGTACCTGCGATTTTGCAGTGTACTCCGTTTTTTTATGCTTTCTTAAGCTCTTCAAAGAACTCCACCAGATATTTATAATACCGGAAGGCCTCCTCGTGGCTTTCAGAATCGTGATGCAGCTGCACAATAATATCCCGCTGGCATTTCGGTTCGGAAATTGGCAGCAGTGTCATGCCGCTGCCTTCGTGTGTCTCCCAGGTATGCTCCGGCCAGAAACCTACGCCGATGCTGGCACCAATCAGGTTTTTTACTGCTGAAGCATTGTCGCTTTCGAAAACTACATTTGGCTTAAAGCCGGCATGCAGACAGAAGCGGTCACAAATGGAACGCAGGCCCTTAGTGCCGGCCAGGGAAATAAAGCTTTTACCAGCCATTTCATTTAGCGTAATGGTTTCTCTTTGGGCATATTCCGAAGTCTTTGGCACCGCCAGGAAAATTTCCTCGGAGAAAATATAGAAGCTATCTTTGGAGACCAGGGGCTGTTGGAAAAATTCCCTGGTAAAAATGGTGATGTCGGCATCTTCGGTTTCTACATTTTGCACAATTTGAAACCGTACTTCCGGATGCTCCTTCTGATAGCGGATGATGGTGTCAGTAATAAGGGTGGATGCTGCCAGCACGTTGATTTTCAACATTTTTTTGCGGTCGCCGGTAAGGGTCTGAATTTCTTCCGGGATTTCGTTTAGTGTTTTTAACAAAGGTTCTATTTTTCTTTGCAGATATTTTCCGTATTCTGTCAGAACAATATTTCTCCCATTTGTTTTAAAGAGTTTGACATTCAGTTCTTTTTCCAGTCGGCGAATGCTCTGGGTTAAGGAGGGCTGGGCGATATTTAACTGCTCGGCAGTGCGGGTAACGTGCTGATTCTGGGCCAGGACGTAAAAATATTTTAATTGTGTAATTTCCAAAATGTTGACACTCCTTTCTTGATAAATTCAGTTGATTTCATAAAAATAATAGCTTTTTTACTATATAATTTAAACTAAGTTCTATGATTTTTATTCTATAATGCTAAAAACATAGGATAAAACCTATTAAAACTAATTAAATGATATATTAGACTTTTTCTTTTGTCAAGCATATAATACAGGGCAAGAGGAGGCCACTCGAGTACCAAAAAACAGATAGTTTAAGGAGAAAATCGAGATGAAAGCGAAAAAGCAGTATACATTTTTGAATAAACTGGCGAAGGGAAATGGAATTGTTCTGTGGGGGTCTACCTCTCTGGCGGAGCAACCGGTCAATGAATTATTACAAGGGTTTCATACTTCCCAAAATATTTATAATCGCAGCATAGCCGGTCTGCGTCTTAAGGAGGCGGAGACGGTGTTGGAACAGTGTGTGATGGAACTTTCTCCATCTCGGGTGATCATTAATCTGGGGGAAGAAGATTTGCTGGTTTCTGATGACGTTGCACAAATGATAGAGCAGTATCGTTGGATTTTGTATAAAATTCATGTAAGCCTTCCTCATTGTCAGCTGGTGGTAACTACGGTGCCGGGCAGGGGAGAGGTCTGCGACTGCTTTAATGAGGAGTTGAAAAAACTGGCTAAGGAATTTGGCTGCACCTTTTATCGAATTCCGGCTGTTTCTACGGAGGAAGAGTTCCTTCCAACTTTCCTGGGCGCAGTAAAGCTTGCTCTGTATGACAGCAATCTTGGTTATTCTGATATTGCCACAAGAGCAGTGTTTGATTTGATGATGCAATAGACTTAGAATTTGGAGGATGAAAGGATGAGTTCAATGTTAGAAGCAACCATGTTAATCTGTTTTGGTCTTTCCTGGCCAATCAACACCATGAAGGCATATAAGGCCCGTTCCGCAAAGAATATGAGCCTGCCCTTTATTTTGCTGATTATTTTCGGTTATGTGGCCGGAATTAGTGCCAAGCTTTTGGTGAATCAGACCAACTATGTACTGGTGGTATACTTTATCAATCTGGTGGTGGTAACACTGAATCTGATGGTGTATTTCAGAAACAAGCGGCTGGATGCAGGGAAAATTTGTGAGATAGTGCAAACGGAATTGCTATAAAGTAGTCTAACAGTATGCAAAAAGCGGATGCTTTGATTATCCAATCGTAATTGGACAATCAAAGCATCCGCTTGTGTATTGCAATCTGTAATGTGGTGGCTTTACAACGTCGCCTTCTGACCCTTAGCACCGCGTTTTCTGTTTCTTACTTTCTTTGCGGAATATTCTTTTCCGCGGTAAGTAAAGAATTCATCATACGGGCCGACGCTGGTAGCGTAAACGACAAAGTCGTTCTTGTCCAGGGAAATGGCCTTAACACCACGGCTGACCTTCTTAAGCTCCGGAACTTCCTCCAGAGGGAATCCGAGAGATAATCCTGCATTGGTATAAAGGATAACCTTTTGTGTGCAGGAAAGAACGTCCATGGCGGAGAGCTGGGATAAGCCAACAACTAAGTCGCCGTCTTCTAACTTGGTGGTAGTAACCACGCTGCGGTTGGTGTCAAATTCGATACCGGATACCAGCTTAATGTAACCGGACTTGGTTACAAAGAGCAGCTGGGACTCAAACAGGTCTTCAAAGCCCATATAGGCAATGATGTCTTCCTTACCCACCTTGCACAAGGTGTGGATAAGGACGCCCTTGTCCTTTGGTCTGCCCTTCGGAATGGCAGAGGCTTTTACCTGATACATGTTACCTTCGGCAGTGAAGACACAGAGCTTGTCGGTATTCTTCATCTTGACGGTGTTCGGGAAGTCTTTTAAGGCTTCTTCGCCCTGCTTTGCAATAATGGAAGCTTCACAGGATTTGGTGTAACCGAACTTGTCGATGAGTACGTAAATGTCTTCAATCTTTTCTTCTACCACATAGTTGTGGGAAACAACCTGGCTGATTTCGGTACGGCGAGGCTGGTCAAATTTTTTGCGGAACTCCTGTAACTGCTTCTTGATTACCTTATGGAGCTCCTTGACGGAACCAAGCACTTTTTTATAGGTTTCAATATTTTTAAGGAGAGTGTCGTTTTCTTCATGCAGTTTCATCAGTTCCAGACCGATTAACTTGCTAAGAGGCATTGCAAGGATAGCATCTGCCTGACGCTCTGTAAAATCCAGAGTAGTTGCTTGTTTTTTGGAAGCCTCGGATTTGAACTTAATGTCGGTAATGTCGCCGGTCATTAAGCAACCCTTCGCCTGTTTTACAGAGGTACTGCCTCGTAAAATTTCGATGATTAAATCGATGATATCGGTGGCGCGGATTAAACCTCCGACGATTTCCAAACGGTCGTTGGCCTTGTTTAACATATGCTGGTATTCTTTGGTGTAGAGAATTTCCTGGAATTCCACGAATTCTGCCAGCATGGATTTTAAGTTAAATACAATCGGCTGTTGATCCTTTACCGCCAGCATGTTGACGGAGTAGGTGTCCTCCAGACCGGTTTTCTTATATAAACCGTTAAGCAGATTGTCTGCATCACGGTCCTTCTTTACTTCAATTACAATGCGGACATCCTTGGAGGATTCGTCCCTGACATCGTTAATTTCTTCAAAGACCTTTTCCTTCATTAAATCCACGATAGTTTCCACCAGACGGGTTTTATTACCTGCACTGGTGTACGGGATTTCGGTAATGACGATGTTTTTCTTGCCGTAATCGCCGTTTTCAATGTGGGCCTTGGCGCGGACTTTCAGTTTTCCTTCGCCGGTAGCATAGAGGGCAGGAAGCACCTCGGCATTGGTAATCATGCCGCCGGTCGGAAAGTCCGGACCCGGAATATAGGTCATCAGCTCTTCTAAAGAAATATCAGGGTTATCAATAAAGGCAATGGCGCCGTCGATAACTTCTCCCGGATTGTGCGGCGGAATATTGGTTACCATACCTACCGCAATACCGGTGGTACCGTTGATAAGCAGGTTTGGAAGCATGGCCGGAAGAACAGTTGGTTCTTTTTCGCTGTTATCAAAGTTTGGAATAAAGTCAACCAAACCTTTTTCTAGATGGTCCAGCATGGTCATGGCACCTTCGGAAAGTCTTGCTTCGGTGTATCGCATGGCCGCTGCCGGGTCACCGTCTAAGGAACCGAAGTTTCCGTGACCGTCAATGAGCGGAATGGAAAGGGAAAAGTCCTCGGACATGTGCACCAGGGCATCATAAATGGAAGAGTCACCGTGCGGGTGGTATTTACCCATGGTATCACCGACGATACGGGCGCTCTTTCTGTGCGGCTTTTTCGGGTCCAGACCGAGCTCGGTCATGGCATATAAGATTCTTCGCTGAACCGGTTTTAAACCGTCTCTTACATCCGGCAGGGCACGGTCTACGATAACGCTGACCGCATAGTCACGGAAGGAGGTTTTCATTTCTTCCGCAAAATCTAATTGAATCAGGTTTTCTGTTACTGTAGTTTTCATTATGGTTCTCCTTTAAGGCAAGGTTTTAATTTTCTATTTTGAACATACAATTATGTGCGCAAATTCATGTATTCTTGCAAAACGGGTGGGTCACGAAAAGCGTCGTTATTCTCTTCAATCAGTTGGTCGTAATGGTCGATAACACTCATTTTGTTCTCCGGAATTATATGGGAGTTAGATACTGTGCATTTCACAATCCTTCGCAGATTTGTGTGGTATCGGATTTTGGCGAACAGGACCATGACGGAGCAACTATAGATTTTTAAGCATTTTGCATATAACCAGCGACTTCACGACAAGGACGTCGGGAAGAGGTCCGGTTGAGCCATGGAAGGCGAATCCGGACCGGTCGCGTTACTGTAAATATTCTATCTGCAAAATGCTATAAAAATCATAGTTGCGCAGGCGGTCATGGAGCCAAAATCCGATACCTGCAAATCGTAAGGAATTATGAAATTACACATCTAATTTCGCATACTTGGCTTCTTCTACAATGAATGCACGTCTCGGTGGAACCGCACTGCCCATAAGCAGGGAGGTTACTTCATCGGCTTCTACGGTGTCGGAAATGGAAACCTGGGCTAAAACACGGGTTTCAGGATTCAATGTGGTTTCCCAAAGCTGGTCGGCATCCATTTCACCAAGACCTTTATAACGCTGGAGTGCAAGAATTTTGTGTCCTTCCTTACGGAATTTTTCCAGTTCGAAATCGTTGAACAGATATCTGGACTGTTTGCTTTTCTTGGTTTTCCCGCTCACTTCATAATCAACCTTATAGAGAGGTGGCATTCCGCGGAATACTTTTCCTTCCATGATAAGCTCCGGCATAAAGCGGTAGAAGAAGGTAAGGAGCAGGGTGCTGATATGGGCACCGTCTACGTCCGCATCGGTTAAGATGATAATTTTATGATAACGTAATTTGGAAATATCGAAATCGTCGCCGATGCCGCATCCGAAGGAAGCAATCATGGTCTTGATTTCGTTATTCACTAAGATTTTTTCCAAAGCAGCCTTTTCTACATTTAAGATTTTACCGCGCAGAGGAAGCACAGCCTGGGTTTTACGGTTTCTTGCAGTTTTTACGGTACCGCCGGCGGAATCACCCTCGACGATGTAAATTTCGCATTCTTCCGGTTTTTTAGACGAGCAGGAGGCCAGTTTACTTCTGGTATCCACATCATTTAGCTGCTTTAAGATGGCATTTCTTGCTTTGTCACCTGCTTTACGTGCATTGTAGGACTTCATGGTGTTTTCTAAGATGGCACGAAGCTCTTCAATGTTTTTATCAAAGTATCGGGTAACCTCCGCCGCAAAGACGTCGTCTACGGCACTTTTAGCATCGGTATTACCGAGCTTGGTTTTTGTCTGACCTTCAAACTGAGGGTCCGGATGTTTGATGGAAACAATGGCAATCAGACCGTTACGGATATCTTTACCGTCGAAGTTTTCATCCTTTTCCTTTAAAATGCCGAGTTCGCGGGCATATTTATTCATAATGCGGGTTAAAGCGTTTTTAAAACCGGTAACCAGTGTGCCGCCGTCTACTACGTTGATGCGGTTACAGTAGGAGTTAATCTGTTCCTGGTAGGTATTGGTGTAAGTAAAAGCTACTTCCACTTCAATGTCGCCACTGGTGCCCTCAATGTAAACCGGCTCCGGAAGGAGAAGCTTGACATTTTCCGCATCCTTCATAGAGGTTTTGGTAATATGGGAAACGAAGCTTTTAATACCCTCTTCCTCATAAAAGACGGTTTCCGTTCCGTTCTTTTCATCTTTGAAATTCAGGGTCAGACCTTTATTCAGATAAGCAGATTCTTTTAAACGCTTTGCAATGATATCCGGTTTGAACTCTACGGTTTCAAAGATGGTCGGGTCCGGATAGAATACTACTTTTGTTCCGGTATCGGCTTTGGTACATTTTCCGACGACCGGAAGCAGACCTTTTTCCAGCTCGGTGGTAGGATGTCCGCCATTTTCGTAGGTGTCGCGGTAGATTTTACCGTCTTTACGAACCTCTACCATCATTTTGGTGGAAAGTGCATTCACTACGGAAGCACCAACACCGTGAAGACCGCCGGATACTTTATAGACACTGCTGCTGAATTTACCGCCGGCATGCAGAATGGTATAAACCACGCGGACCGTAGGAATGCCTTTGGTTGGATGGATGTCCACCGGAACACCGCGGCCGTGGTCGGTAATGGAAATTCCGCCGTCCTTTTGAAGTACGATATCAATGCGGTTACAAAAGCCCGCCAAATGTTCATCAATACCGTTATCTAATATTTCCCAGATTAGGTGGTGAAGACCACGGGACCCGGTACTTCCGATGTACATACCCGGACGTTTACGTACCGCCTCCAAACCTTCCAATACTACAATCTGGCTACCAGTATATTGTTCCATTTAAATTTCTCCTTGCTCCATACTTTTTTACTTGTCAGATTTGTTTCACTAACTTTTAGTATAGCACATTTTTAAAGAATTTTTCAATAGCATGGAGGCGGAAAAAGTGTAGAATTTTCCGTGGGTTTCTGCTTGCATAATATGGGAAAGAAAGATATAATGTGATATAATGGATAAAATAGGCGGAAAGGCGGCAAAAATTTGAAAAAGCTGTTACGTAAAATAAAAAATAAATTGAAAAAAGTTCGAAATACGGTGAAAAAAATGAATTCTGTCAATTATGTCAGAGCAAAATATTTTTGGTATCGTGACCATTGGAAACTGCAGGAAAAGACCATATTGCTGGAATCTGCGCAGGGGAAACAGGCGTCAGATAATATTGCAGCATTACTAAAGGAGTTGGCGGAAAATCCTGCGTATCAGGAATACACACTTTGGCTGTCAGCCGGAGCAGGTCTGAAAGAAGCAAGATCGGAATACCTGAAAGCTTTGGGGATGGATAAGCGGGTAAAGCTTATCACTATTGATACGGCAAAATATTATAAAGTGCTGGCAACTGCAAAGTATTTGATTACGGAAGATAGTTTTATCTATATTTTTACAAAGAGACAAGGTCAGGTGTTACTGAATACTTGGAATGAAACACCTCTTGCGTGTTTGGGCAAAAAGAAAAAGTTGGATTTTGCACTAATGGGAAATGAACAAAAGGGATTTTTTGATGCGGACTATCTCCTGTGCCCAAACGAGTTTACCAAACAGTGTTTTGTGGAAGACTACATGTTGGAGAACTTTGCAAAAACAAGGTTTTTGCTGGGTGGGTATCCGAGAAATGCGGTTTTCTTTAAAGAAGGACTCCGTATGCAGTTACGCAAACGTTTTGATTTGGAACAAAAACAGGTGATTGCCTATGTTCTTACTTGGAGAAAAAATACACCGGAAGCGGGACAAAAGGTTAGAAGTGAAGAACTGATGGCCCATCTTGCTGCCTGGGATAAATTATTGACGGATTCCCAAGAGGTATATGTCAAGCAACACCATATTAATCGTCTGAATCTTGATTTTACCGGTTTTCAGCACATCCATCCATTTCCGGAAACCTGCGGAACCTATGAATTTCTGGCAGCTTCCGATGTGTTGGTAACGGATTACTCCGGTGTAATGTTTGATTATGTTATGACCGGCAGAAAAATAGTATTATTTGTCCCGGATAAGGAACGGTTTGAACAGACGAGAGGCCTTCATTTTTCCATGAATGAATTGCCGTTTCCGCAGGTGGAAACAGCAGAATGGCTGATGGAAGAGATTACTTCTCCGAAGGGATATGATGACTCTGTATTCCGAACCACGTACTGTGCTTATGAAAAAGAAAATATGGCGGAACTTCTTTGCAGGCGCGTGATTCTGAATGAGCAGACAACGGAGCTTCCGGAACAGGAAGTATCTTACAACGGAAAGAAAAATGTGCTCATTTACATGGGCGGGTTTGATAAAAACGGCTTAACTACAGCAGGAGTTAATCTGTTAAATACACTGGACCGTGACAAAAATAATTATGCGGTTATTTACTGCTATAACAGTGTAAAAGACCGGCAGGAGAGCATTAATGTGTTGCCGGATAAAGTGGCGCGTATCGGATTTCATCATTTCCGGGCATTAACTGTTGCAGAACAGATAGTATATAAAATATGGAGATGTTTTCCAAAGCTTCCTTATACCTTTGTTAAGAAGGTAATGCATCGTCTTTCCGTTCGCGGTGCAGCCCGTTTAATGGGGGGATGCCGTGTGGATACAGTAGTGCAGTTTACCGGCTACAATGATGAAATGATCGGCATTATGGAGCATATGCCGTGCAACCGTGTGATTTACGTGCATAATGATATGGAACAGGAGATTAAGCACCGTGCCAATGCCAACAAAGGGTTGCTCAGTCATGCCTATCATGCTTATGACCATGTGGCGGTAGTAACGGAGGATGTTATGCCTCCGGCGCAGAGAATAGCAGACTGTAACAAAGAAAAAGATGCGAAGGAAGCGCATCTTACCTGGTGCAAAAATGTACTTGACCATAACCGCATCCGGAGAATGGGTGCGGAACCGCTGCTTTTTGATGACAATACGGTAATTAATCATCCGGAAGAACAGCTTCGGACATTACTTTCTGCGGGAAAGAAGATTTTTGTGTCCGTTGGACGTTATTCTGTGGAGAAAGGTCATGAGCGTTTGATTAAAGCTTTTGAGAACCTGCACAAGGAACAACCGGATACCGCTTTACTTATTATCGGCGGACACGGAGTTTTATGGAATGCCACCGTGAAACAGGCAGAAGAATCCTCCTGTCCGGATGCGATTTATCTGGTGCGGTTTATGTCCAACCCGTTCCCGCTGTTAAAGCAGTGCGATTATTTTGTATTATCCTCCCTTTATGAGGGATTCGGTCTTGTACTGGTGGAAGCAGATGTTCTTGGCGTGCCGTGCTTTTCCACGGATATCGTAGGACCGCGCCGATTTATGAAGAAATATGGCGGCCTTTTGGTAGAAGACAGTGAGCAGGGGCTTCTTTCCGGTATGCGATTGTGCATGGAAGGAAAAATTCCGGAGAAACTGGATATTGATTACGATCAGTATAACAGAGAAGCGATAGAACAGTTCGAGTCTGTGATATAGTTGAGAAAGAAAGGAAGAAGCAGGTTGATGAAAATTGTGCGCAGAGTAAAAAAGACAATCAGCAAGCTGAATAAATGGTCGGAAAACTTTACGCAGCAGGGCACTGTCCGGTCCTGGTATTTTTGGTATCGGGAAAAATGTTCCCTGAAAAAGAACTGGATTCTCTTAGAATCGGCAAAGGGAGACTGGCCGGGCGACAATATTGGGGCTGTACTTAAGGAACTTGCTTCAAATCCGGCATATAGCTCCTACCGTTTGTTCTTGTCTGGAGATTCTACAACGGTAGATGGACGAAAACAGTACCTTTCAGCTAATCATCTGACAGACAGAGTGACCTGTTTAACCATCGATACGAAAGAATATTATAAGATATTGGCAACCGCAAAATATGTAATCAACGATGACAGCTTTATCTATTTCTATACCAAGCGTTCCGGACAGGAGTATCTCAACCTTTGGCACGGTACACCGCTTATGACGTTGGGGAAAAAGAAAAAACACGACCATGCGGTTATCGGCAATGAACAGAAAAATTTCTTTGACGCGGATTATATACTTTGCCCGAATGACTTTACGGCAGAATGTTTTTTGGAAGACTATATGCTCACCAATTTTGCCAAGGGGAAATTGCTCATGGCAGGATATCCAAGAAATGAAATCCTGCAGCAGCCGGAATGGTACGATACTGTCCGCAGAAACCTTGGAGTAGAACAAAAGCAGGTGATTGCCTATCTTCCTACCTGGAGAAACAATACTAAGGAACAATCAAAGCAAATCCGTACAGAAAACTTAAAATTGTTATTAAGGCAGTGGGATGATGCCCTATCGGAGCACCAGGTGGTATATATGAACCAGCACCCGATTAATCCGCTGCCTGTTGATTTTTCCGAATATACACATATCAAGCCTTTTCCTAAGGGCAGTGTATATGAAAACCTAATGGCAGCAGACATACTGGTAACGGATTATTCCAGTGTGATGTTTGACTATCTGCTGACAGGAAAAAAGATAATTTTATTTACTCATGACAGGGAGTATTACGAAGCAGTCAGGGGACTTCATATGGGGCTTTCCGAATTGCCGTTTCCGAAAGCAGAAACCGTGGCAGAGCTGATGAAAGAACTGGAACTGCCAAAAAATTATGAAGATGCGGTACTAAAGCAACAGTTTTGTCCGTACGATGTTATGGGCGTGGCAAAAGCCTTGTGCAGAAAATTTCTTTTGAAAGAGGAATGTTCCCTGATTAAGGAAAGAGAAATTCCTTACAACGGCAAAAAGAATGTGCTGTTGTATGTGGGAACCTTTGGGAAAAACGGTCTGACAGCTTCAGCGGTCAATCTGTTAAATAACTTAGACTTGTCCAAGCATAACTATGCGGTGATTTATTATATGGGTGACATGAAGTCCCATCCGGAGTTTATCCGGGTGGTGCCGGAGCAGGTGGCAAGGTACGGAATCTATTTTTACCGTTGTCTTACTTTTTTAGAGAAAGTGCGGTATATGCTTTGGCGTGAATTTGACAAGGTGCCGTTTGGGATGACAAAAGAGGCAATTACCAAAATGTCCCGGAGAGAATCGGCAAGACTGTTTGGAAGCCTTAGGCTGGATACTGTGATTCAGTTTGCGGGCTACGATGATGAAATGACCGGCGCCATGGAACAGACTCTTTGCAACCGGATTATCTATGTCCACAGTGATATGGAGCAGGAAATTAAGGTCCGGAAAAATGCAGACCGGGAGTTCTTAAAAAAAATGTATAACTCTTACGACAGTGTTGCAGTGGTAACGGAGGGAATGCTGGCACCGACCCGTAGAATTGCCGGAAATGAACAGGCGAATCTGGTACTTTGCAATAATGTAATTGATTATAAAACCATAGAAGCGCGGGGAAAGGAACCGTTGGTATTTGATGAGGATACGGTATGCCGGCCATCGGAGGAGGCATTGCGGGAAGTACTTGCCACAAAGAAAAAGAAGTTTGTGACGGTAGGCCGGTTCTCGGCAGAAAAGGGCCATAAACGTCTGATCTCTGCCTTTGAAGCGTTGTACAAAGAGTATCCGGATACCTGTCTGATTATTATAGGAGGACATGGGGAGTTGTGGGATACTACGGTAAAACAGGTAAAGAATTCTTCCTGTCCGGAAGCTATTTTTCTGGTACGTTTTATGTCCAATCCGTATCCGCTCATGAAGCAGTGTGATTATTTTGCATTCTCCTCTCTTTATGAAGGATTTGGCTTAGTGTTGGCAGAGGCAGATATTTTGGGACTGCCTTGCTTTTCGCCGGATCTGCCGGGGCCACGAGGCTTTATGCAAAGCTATGGCGGCCTTTTGGTAGAAAACAGTGAGGAAGGCATTTTGTCCGGTATGAAAGCCTGTATGCAGGGAACTGTACCGAAACAGCTTACGGTAAAGTATGAACAATATAACCTCACAGCGGTGGAACAGTTTGAATCCATGCTGTAAATTTATGATAAAAGAAACAGAAGGGAATATAGCAACCATGGGAATAAAACAAAAGCTGGCGAATTTAAAAAAGAATTACCGGAAGCTGTCCGGAAAGATTGAGCGTGGGCTGATAGGTAAAAAGCAATATGTGTATTACCTGGAGCACTGCCCGGTAAAAGAAAAGACGGTTCTTTTGGAATCCCAGCTGGGTGGTTCCCTGGGAGGCAATATATTTGCGATTTTAAAGGAACTGTGTGAGAATCCGGACTATGCGGAGTATCAACTGTATCTTTCCTGTAAAAAAGAACAGATGGAAAGCAGAAGGGCTTTTCTGGCAGGTTACGGTCTCGCGGAAAGAACAAAGCTGCTGTCCGTTAGCAGTAAGGAATATTTTAAGGTGCTGGCAACGGCAAAATACTTAATTAATGATAATACCTTTGTGCATGTGTTTATCAAGCGTCCGGAACAGATTTATTTCAATACATGGCACGGAACACCGTTTAAAACTCTGGGAAGAAAAATTAAAAAGGATTATGCCGGTATCGGTAATGCCCAGCATACCATGTTTACAGCGGATTATCTGTTGTATCCGAATGAGTTTACCATGGAGCATATGCTGGAAGACTATATGATTCCAAACTGGGGCAGTGCAAAAATTCTGCTGTCCGGCTATCCACGGACCTCGGTTTTCCTTACCAAGGGACGCAGGGATGAAATCCGTAAGGAATGCGGTATCGAAAACATGGAGGTATACGCATATCTTCCAACCTGGCGCGGTATTGTGGGCAAGGTAACCAGCAAGCAGCAAAACGAAAGACTGTACCGTTATCTGGAAGAACTGGATACAAAGCTTGCCGACAACCAGAGAGTATACGTAAAGCTGCATCCGGTCAGTGTAAAAGATATGGATTTGAGCGCACTGAAAAAAGTGGTTCCTTTTCCGTCAGAAAAATATGATACTTATGAGTTTTTAAATGCTACCGACGGGTTGATTACCGATTATTCCAGTATTTTCTTTGATTATGCGGTAACCCGTAAAAAGATTATTTTGTTTGCCTATGATAAAGAAGAGTATATTGCAGACCGGGGCTTTTACTTTTCCATGGATGAATTGCCATTTCCACAGACAGCAACGGTGGATGAACTGTTAGCCTGCATGAATGCTCCGAAATCCTACGACGATGAAGCCTTTATACAGAAGTTCTGCAAATACGAGCATGCGGATGTCACGAATGCGTTGCTTCGCCGGGTGCTTTTCGGAGAGGCAAGCAGCCTGATTGAGGAACGTGAACTGCAGGATAATAAGAAGAAAAATGTAGTGTTTTATCTGGGAGCAATAAAAGATAATAAAATTACCCGGGCAGCGATGGAGTTTTTTCATAATGCCGATTTTGAAAACTATAACTATATGGTAATTTTTAAGATCGAGGATTTGAAAAAGAATCAGGAGCGTTTGCTTCCGCTCCCGGAAGAGGTGACCCATTTCGGACACTATGACAATATCAGCTTAAGTTTGTGGGATATGTTTCTTTACAAGCTTTGGAGAGATAAAAAGCTGTTACCGTACGGTTTGGTAAAGGGAATTATCGAAAAGAAAGCCGGGTTTGAGTCGCAGCGTATTTTCGGAGGCTGCCGTGTGGATGAAGTGGTGCAGTTTACCGGTTATTCCGTGGATATGATTGCTGCCCTGCAGGCGATGCCGTGCAGAAAAATTATCTTTGCCCATAACGATATGGAAAAAGCAACTAAGGGTAAAAACGGGATGGACAGAAAATTGCTGGCGGACGCTTACCGTGCTTATGATGTGGTAGCGGTTACGGAAGAAGAACATCTGGCAGCGGTGAAAAACATAGCGGGAGAAAAGGTTAATATAACGGTGGTTCAGAATGTTGCTGAGTATCAGAAGCTTCTGTAACACAGCCGATCAGAACATAAGGAGGCATATAATATGAAAAAAGTAATTACTTACGGAACCTATGATTTGCTTCATATGGGACACATTAATTTATTGCGTCGTGCAAGAGAACTGGGAGACTATTTGTTAGTAGTACTCTCCACTGATGAGTTTAATGCCATTAAGCATAAAACAGCATATCACAGCTACGAAGACAGAAAAGGAATTTTAGAGGCAATCCGCTATGTGGATGAAGTGATTCCGGAAACCTGCTGGGAGCAGAAAGTATCCGATGTAGTAGATAATCAGATTGATGTGTTTGTTATGGGAGATGACTGGGCAGGCCAGTTTGATTTCTTAAAAGAGTATTGTGAAGTGGTATACCTGCCAAGAACCGATGGTATTTCCACTACAAAAATTAAGAACGATTTACATAAGTAAAAAGGAGAGAAACTCATGGCAGAAGAAATTAGCCAAGTGCTGCAGTTACAACAAAAATATACAGAATTCTATTCCCTTCCGGTAGATAAGCATTGTGTTTTAATGGAATCGCAGCAGGGAAAGAGATTTAGCTACAGCATGCAGGCACTGGCTAAGGTGTTTGCACGACTGCCGGAGTTTCAAAACTATACAGTTTATGTGGTATGCACACCGGAAACTTTGGAAGACCGGAAGGACTTTTTACGTTTTATCGGAGTGCCGAAGGTGCAGACAGTGTTGTATGCCACAGAGGAATACAACCGTTTGCTGGCTACGGCAGGGGTGCTGATTAATGAAAATTCCTTCCAGCATCATTTTATGAAAAAAAAAGAACAGATTTATCTGCGGGTATGGAACGGTGTTCCGATGAAAGTTGGAGGCCGCTATTCCGAATCTGATTATGTGGGAATCGGTAACGCACAGAGAAATTTATGGTGTGCGGATTATTTGGTATGTCCGAATGAATTTACCATGCAGCAGCTGGCAGAAAACTACATGCTTTCCAACCTTGCAACAAACAAAGTGCTGTATGCTGGCCGTTTTCAAAATGAAGTGCTTTTTGATGAAAAGGGAACTCAGGAACGTCGTAAAAAGCTTGGCTTGGAAGACAAGCAGGTTTTTGTGTATGTGCCGATGCTGCAAGGGGAAGCAGAAAGTTTGGAATTAAAAAGGAGCGAAGAACTTCTTTGGAACACGTTACAGCGTTTAAATAGCAATCTTTCGGAGTCACAGGTTCTGGTTGTATCCGCGCCGTACCGGTTACGGGAAGAGTATGCATACGCTGCTTTGGAACATATCCGTTTTATGCCGAGAAGCTGTGGTGTAATTCAGATGCTTGCTATGGCAGACTGTTTCGTAACAGACGGATCTGACCTGATTTTTGATTTCGCGGCTACAAGAAAGAAGATAGTGCTTTTTTCTCATGATCAGGAAGATACGGAGCAGTATTACAGTCTGCATGGAAAACTGCCGTTTCCGAAAGTGTCATCTGTGGAGGAACTGGCAGCAGAGCTGAATACAGAGAAAAATTATGACGATGAAGAGTTCTATACCAAGTACAGCCAATATAATAAACCGGATACAGCGGAGCAGGTTCTCCGTCATGCGGTATTAAAAGAAGAGGTGACGGAGCTTGCCGAAAGCAATCTGCCGGATAACGGAAAGAAAAATATACTGATTTATCCGGGACCACTTTTTAAGAACGGAATCACTTCGTCCATCTTAAGTCTATTGGAACATTTGGACAGAGAAGCTTATAACTATATTCTGTTTTTCCGTACGGAACAGGTGCGCCAGGTGGCAGAAACCTTAAAGGAGCTTCCGGAGGGTGTTTCCTATTACGGATACACCAACGTGGAGGCGGTGTATGGCGAAGAAAAAGAAATTTTCGCCGGATGGCAGAATGAGCCGGACTATCCGTATGAAAAAGCAAAGCCGGTATTATACCGCCGGATGCAGAGGGAAAAAGACCGTCTGCTTTCCTTCCTGCGGGTAGATGCGGTGATTCACTACGAGGGTTACGGCAGAGACTTATTGATTTTATTTGAGCTTATGCCTTGTAAAAAAATAATTTATCTGCATAACAATATGCTTTTGGAAGTAGAGAAGAAAGGAATCCGTCCGGAACCGCTGTGTCATGCGTATCATACCTTTGATGCAATAGCGTTGGTTGCGGAATGGCAGCGTCCGGTGGCGGAACAGATGGTAGCCATGGACGGCGGAACTCCTGCAGAGGCGAATATTGTGCTGGCAAAGAATGTGATTCCTTATGAGCAGGTAGTAAAGCGCTCGAAGGAAGAACTGAAATTAGATGAAAAAACCGAATTGAACGTGACGGAAGAAGCTTTACGCGAACTGCTTTCTTCCGATAAAAAAATATTTGTAACCATCGGACGTTTTCTTCCGGAAAAAGGACATGCCAGACTGATTTCGGCATTTGAAAAGGTGCATGCAGACTATCCGGATACGGGACTTGTCATTCTTGGCGGATATGGTCCGTTGTATGAAGAAACCGCGGAGCTGGCATCCGGGTCTACGGCGTCAGATGCGATTGTTATTATGAAGTATTTGTCCAATCCGTATGCCCTGTTGGCGGCTTGCGACTATTTTGTACTGTCTTCCTATTACGAAGGTCTTCCGGTAGTGTTAACAGAAGCGGATATTGTGGGTCTTCCGTGCGTGTCTACCGATATTCCGGGACCGAGAAAATGGATGGAACAGTATGGCGGCTTGCTTACCGAAGACAGTGAGCAGGGAGTGATGGATGGTATGTACCGGTGTCTGCAGGGACAGGCTCCGAAGCGATTTACATTGGATTATTCAGAGTACAACAAGGAGGCTGTTGCCCAGTTTGAGGCAATGCTTCCGGAAAGGTAGAACCAGTATGTTTGACAGGCTTTTGCAGAGAAAAGAATGGAAAAGGAATGCTGCGATAGTGCAGGAAAATAAAGCCGGAAAAGCACCGAATTTTTATCACAGGCAGAACTATGCCTGGTATCGGGAACATTTGAAAATTGATTCTAAGATGATTTTGCTGGAGGCGCTGGACGGTGCTCATCCAACCGGTAATGTGGCAGCGCTGGTCAAGGAATTGAATGACAATCCGGCATTCGGAGCGTTCAAACTTTATTTATCCGGTAGGGCGGATGTATATCAGACCCGGCTGGATTATGTAAAAAGTCTGCAGTTAGAACGTGTAACTGTAGTAATCAGTGATACGGATGAGTATTACAAAATTCTTGCTTCTGCAAAGTATCTGATTACGGAAACCAGTTTTTCACAAATATTTATCAAACGTCCGGAACAGGTGTATTTTAATACCTGGCACGGCACGCCGTTAAAAACTTTGGGAAAGAAAATCAAAAATGACCATGCGATGTTGGGTAATCTGCAGAAAAATTTCTTCGAAGCAGATTATCTTCTGTACCCGAATGAGTTTACCATGAACTGCATGGTAGAAGATTACATGTTGAAGAATTTCTGTAAGGCAGAGATTTTACTTTCCGGCTATCCGAGAAATCAGGTGTTCCATGATAAAACCAGACGGGACGAGGTGCGGAAGGAATGCGGCTTTACGGAGGACATGCAGTGTATCGGCTTTATGCCGACCTGGCGCGGAGCCATGAGTAATGTAAACGGTGTGGGACAGAATGAGCAGCTGTGTGCCTATTTTGATGAACTGGACCGGATGCTTACAGAGAAACAAACCATGTTTGTAAAGCTGCATTATATGAACGCGGCCGGCATTGATTTATCAAAGTACACCCGTATCAAACCGTTCCCGTTGGAATATGACGGATATGAGTTTTTAAATGCCATGGATGTGCTGGTAACGGATTATTCCAGCGTGTTCTTTGACTATGCCATTACAGGACAGAAAGTAGTATTATTTACGTATGATCTGGAAGAGTACACCAGAGACAGAGGCTTTTATCTTTCTTTGGAGGAACTTCCGTTTCCGAAGGTACAGACTCTGCAGGAACTGGTGAAGGAAATTGCTCTCCCGAAGGAATATGATGATACGGCATTTTTAGCACGGTTCTGCCCGTATGAAACGCCTGGAGTAACGGAAGCTTTACTTCGTAAGGTGATTTTTGAGGAAGACAGCCCATTGTTTGAAAAACGGCCGGTTCCGGATAACGGAAAGAAAAATGTCTTGCTTTATATCGGCGGATTTGGTAAAAATGAACTGACAGCCGCAGCAGTGAAATTATTGCATGCGGTGGACCGTACCAAATACAATTATGCGGTGGTATTTCCGATGGAAGATATCAGAAAGCGTCAGAGCGACATTGATGTCCTGCCGCCTGATGTGGACTATCACGGATTTTATCAGTGGCGCAGTGCCACACCTTCGGAATTTGTGGATTATATGGCATGGAAGGCAAACGGAAAGGTTCCTTACGAAAAGGTAAGACCGCTGATGCAAAAAATCTGTGCCAGAGACCGTGCCCGGATGTTCGGACCATGCCGTTTAGACGGAGTGGTGCAGTTTTCCGGCTATTATGATGAAGTAACAGCTGCCTTTGAACAGCTGCCGTGTAAGCGGAGTCTCCATATTTACCGGGATATGGCAGAGGTATGTAAGGATAAAAAGAATATGGATGAAGCCTTTTATGGGGACATGTACAACTGCTATGATGCAGTCATGGCAGCCTCGGAGGATGTATTGGAGCCGATTAAAACATTGGCAAGGAAGTATCATCCAAAGAAAAAGGATGCTTCTAATCCGGTAGTATGCCATGAAATCGTAGACAAAGCAGGGGTGTTGTTAAAAGCATCAAAGGAGCTTTCCATGGAAGGTGTTTCGGTGAATGCCTGCCGGGAGCGGTTTTACGATGCCTTAGAGAACAAACAGCTGAAAAAATTTGTTTCTGTGGGGGGCTTTTCAAAGGAGAAAGGATACGAGCGGTTAATTAACGCCTTTGAACGGGTACATGCAGATGCACCGGATACCTGTTTGTTTATTCTGGGCGAAACCGGCGTCATGTTTTCGGAACTGTCTGAAAAACTTCGTGGAAGGTCTTGCGAAAATGCGGTATTTTTGGTAAAAAATATGAGTAACCCATATCCGCTTATGCAGGAATGTGATTATTATGTATCTGCGGCCTTTTATGAGGGATTGGGAACTAATCTTGCGGATGCGGATATTCTGGGGCTTCCTTGCGTAGCAACGGATGTACCGGGAAATCATGCGTTTATGCGGCTTGCCGGTGGATATCTTATGGAAAACAGTGAAGCAGGAGTGGAAAAAGCACTGCGTGACTGTTTAGAGGGTAAAGTGCCGGCACATTTAGCGATAGATTATGAGCAGTACAACAGGGAGGCAGTTGCTCAGTTTGAGTCTCTGCTGCCGTAATATATAAGAAGGAGAATAACCAAATGAAAAAATCTTTTTTAACAAAGGAACAAATTGCAGAGGTAGTAAAGAAATATCCGACACCGTTCCATATTTATGATGAAAAGGGTATTCGCGAAAATGCCAGAAATATGGCAAAGGCATTTTCCTGGAATAAAGGATTTAAGGAGTATTTTGCAGTAAAGGCAACACCAAATCCTTATATCATGCAGGTATTAAAAGAAGAGGGCTGCGGTTTCGACTGTTCCTCTCTGACAGAGCTGATGATGTCGGAAGCGGTAGGTTCCACGGGAACCGAGATTATGTTTTCTTCCAATGCCACGCCGGCGGAAGAGTTCGTGAAGGCAAAGGAGCTTGGTGCAATTATCAATCTGGATGACTTTACACATATTGCATTTTTAGAAAAGGTGGCAGGACTTCCAAAGAGAATCTGTTGCCGTTACAACCCGGGCGGCGTATATGAAGTAAGCAACGGTATTATGGATAATCCGGGGGATGCCAAGTATGGTATGACCAAGGAACAGATGATAGAAGGTTATAAGATTTTAAAGAGCAAGGGTGTGGAGGAATTCGGTATCCATTCCTTCCTTTGCAGCAACACCGTAACCAACGACTATTATCCGATGTTAGCCAGAACCCTGTTTGAGCTGGCAGTAGAATTAAAGGAAAAGACCGGTGCCAATATTACCTTTATCAATTTATCCGGCGGTGTTGGTATTCCGTATCGTCCGGAACAGCAGGCAAATGATATTTTTGTTATCGGTGAAGGGGTAAGAAAAGCGTATGAAGAAATTTTAGTTCCTGCCGGTATGGGTGATGTGGCTATTTTTACGGAGCTCGGACGTTTTATGCTGGCTCCTTACGGACAGGTAGTGGCTACCGCCGTACATGAAAAGCACATTTATAAAGAGTACATCGGTCTGGATGCCTGCGCGGTTAATTTGATGCGTCCTGCCATGTATGGTGCTTATCATCATATCACAATTCCGGGCAAGGAGGACCTGCCATGTGACCACAAATATGATGTGACAGGCTCCCTTTGCGAAAATAACGATAAGTTTGCCATTGATCGAATGCTGCCAAAAATTGATATAGGTGACTATGTGGTAATCCACGATACCGGTGCCCACGGATTTTCCATGGGTTATAACTATAACGGAAAGCTTCGTTCCGCAGAACTTTTATTAAAAGAAAACGGTGAAGTTCAGATGATCCGTCGTGCAGAAACCCCTGCAGATTACTTTGCTACATTTGATTTCACAAATTTTTTCAAGTAGGCTAAAGTATTTTGATTAATGCTCCGATATTTAGTATGTAAGCATTAAGAACAAAACCAGATTTTGTTCACAGGTTTAAGAATAGGATGGTGAGAAAAATGCGTATTGATGCTATGCCGGAAATTACCCAGCTGTATCAGTTAAACAGCACAAGAAAAACGACAGAGAAGCCAAAGAGCTACTCTAAAGATTCTGTCGAAATTTCTTCCTTCGGCAGAGACCTTCAGATCGCAAAGCAGGCAGTTGCCCAGGCAGAGGATGTCCGCACTGAGAAAATCCAGGAATTAAAAACCAGTATGGAAAACGGCACTTACAATGTACCAATGTCCGCGCTGGCAGACAAGTTACTGAATGGATTTACTTTATAAGAGGCGGGGATTAGCGCTATGGCAAGCTTAATGCAAGAACTGATAGCCACTCTCCGCAAGGAGCAGGAGGCATATCAGGAGCTGCTGCCGGTAGTAGAAAGAAAGACTCAGGCAATTATTGCCAATGACCTGAAACAGGTTCAGGAAATTACCGAGTTTGAGCAGTCTGCGATCGGAAAAATCAGCGGTTTGGAACAAAAGCGTGCTGAAATCATGAACAACATCGGGGTGGTGTTAAACAAAAAGGTCCCGGATCTGACCTTGCCCAACCTGATTCAGTTGTTAGACCGTCAGCCGCAGGAGCAACAGACATTGGCAGAAATTCACACGGAGTTGAAAACACTGTTAAAGCGTTTATCAGAAGTGAATGGCCACAACAGAAATCTAATCGAACAGTCGCTAGAAATGATTTCATACAATATGAATCTGCTCCAGAGTACAAGGATCGTACCTGGAAATAATTATACAAGGAATGCCGGTCAGTGGGATATGACCGCTTCTCAGACAGGGATGTTTGATGCAAAGCAGTAAACGCGATATTTGCAGGGACAGCTCTGTCTGATTCTCGTTTTAGGGAAAAGAAGAGAAAGAAAGGAGGATTGTGCTATGGGCTTAATGGGTAGTTTATATACCGGAGTTTCCGGATTACAGGTCAGTCAGCGTGGTTTAAATACTACGGCACACAATCTCTCCAATTTGGAAACAGAAGGTTATGTCCGTCAGCAAACGTTGCAGACAGACTCCTTCTACACGAATATCGGAACCAATCATGTTTCTTATCTGCAAATCGGCCATGGTGCTGCGGCAGCGGCCATTACTCAGGTGAGAGACAATTTTTTAGATAAATCCTATCGTCAGGAATTGGGCAGACAAAAATTTTATGAAGCCCAGTATGAATGTGCTACCGAAATGGAAGAAATTTTGGGTGAAACGGAAGGCGTTGCTTTCCAGGATTCCGTGGAAGACCTTTGGACAGCGATGCAGGAACTTTGTAAGGAGCCGGACAGTATTGTAACCCGTTCCAGCTTCATTCAAACGGCGGTCAGCTTCATTGAACGTGCAGAAACCGTATATACCCAGATAAAAGAGTATCAGTTAAGCTTAAATTCTAATATCAGGAATACGGTAGACCGTATCAATGAAATTGCAGATGAAATTAAACGCTTAAACGGCGAAATACAAAAATATGAAGCCAGTGGCATGGAACATGCCAATGATTTCCGTGATCAGAGAAATCTTTTGCTGGATGAATTAGGCGGTTTGGGAGATATTTCATATAAAGAACATGCCAACGGCGTGGTAACCGTACTTTTTGAAAATCAGATGCTGGTTTCCGAGGACATTGTTTATAAAATGGACACCAGACTGTTAGAGAATGATACCGGAATGATTGAACCTTATTGGCCGTCCTTCGGTGATGTACCGGTATATAATTTTAATCCGCTGCCAAGTTCTGAAGCAAATACAGATTTGGGTTCTTTAAAGGGATTATTGCTGGTGCGCGGTGACAAGGTCGGTAAACATACCCATATACCAAAGGAACCGGATAAGGCAGAGTTTACGGATGAATCCGGATACTTTTATAAAGACGATTATGAAGAGGCTTATCGGGAATATGAGAAAGAAGTGGAGATTTTCAATATGGAAATTGAAGCTTCTGCCATCGTATGTGTCCAGGCAGAATTTGACCAGCTGATTCACGGAATCGTTACCACGATTAATGATATTCTTTGTCCGAATAAAGAAGTAATCACTTCTGAGGGCGAAAAGATTCTTATCTTTGATGAAGAAAATGCACCGGTCGGTATGGATGAATACAATACGCCGGGTGAAGCGTTATTCAACCGTAAATCCATGGAACGCTACGAAAAAACCACAGCAATCATTGAAGTGGACGGAGTATTCCAGGAGGTGGAGGTATGGAAGTACAATGAAGAAGATGCCTCCAATAACTATAGCTTGTTTACTCTTGGTGAAATTGAAGTGAATCCGAATATTATGAAGGATCCATCCCTGATCCCGCTGTCTTCTAATGACGGAACCGGAGATTATGCAGTAGAAATTTGTAATGAACTTATGTCGGAATGGCAGGAGCCGTTTTCTACATTAACACCAAATGAATACAAAGCTCACAATTTTAACGAATATTATACAGAGATGATTGGTGCGTTGGCAACCAGAGGTGAAAAGTTCCGTAATATTTACCAGGGTCAGGAAACACTGGTAAACAGCGTGGATAATCAAAGATTATCGGTTACAGCGGTTTCTTCCGATGAGGAACTGACGAACATGATACGTTTCCAGCAGGCATACAATGCATCAGCAAGATACATTAACGTAGTCAGCCAGATGTTAGAGCATCTGTTGAACTCTCTCGGATAAACAGTTAGGAGAATTTTATGGCAAATACATTTTTTGGTCTGAATATCGGAACTACCGGCTTATATGCAGCAAAATCCGGTTTGAATATTACGGCCCATAATGTTGCGAATATTGAAACAGAAGGCTATTCCAGACAGGTAATTAAACAGTCTGCGGATACTCCGCTGTCTACCAACAACCGCTACGGAATGTTGGGAAGCGGTGTTGCAATTAATGAGATTACGCAGATGCGCAGCCAGTATTATGATGAAAAATACCGCTCTAACAATGCTTTACTTGGTATGTACGACACCAGAAGCTATTTCATGAATGAGGTACAGTCTTATTTGAATGAAATTGAACTGGAGGGTTTTACCACTACCTTCGACAGTATGTATGATTCCCTGCAGGAACTTGCCAAGGATCCTGCAAATTTAACGGTCAGAACCCAGGTGTCTAACTATGCCATGAGCATGTGTGAGTACTTTAATTCTTTGTCTACCAACCTTGACCAGGTACAGACAGAGTGTAATTATGAGGTGAAAAACCAGGTATCCAGAATTAATTCCCTGGCTACCCAGGTGGCAACCTTAACAAAGCAAATTAACACAGTGGAGATTGGCGGAGAAAATGCCAATGACCTCCGTGACCAGAGAGCAAATCTCATTGACGAATTATCTGAAATTGTCAATGTTACCGTAACAGAACGCGAAATCGGTACTGTTGGTATGACAGAATATATTGTCCGCCTGGACGGGCAGGTTTTAGTAGATAATTACGAAGCAAGAAGTCTGGAAGTGATTCCGAGAACAGAAAATATGAGCCAGTGTGATGTGGATGGCTTATATGATGTTTACTGGGATAACGGAGAAAAACTGAATGCGGAAAGTGCAACTCTGAAAGGAACGTTAAAAGCGTTATTTGAAGTAAGGGACGGTAACAATGAAGAAAACCTTCAGGGATATGCGGAAGAAGTAGACGACGGTGCTACGGAAATTACCATTATCAATACTAATATTAACAACCTGAAGGATTTAAATATTCCTCCGGAAGGAAAAATTACAATCGGGAACGGTGAATATGCGTACACCTCTTTTACGGTGACGGCCAATGAGGACGGTACCTACAGCTATACCTTTGAGCTGAAGGATGAAGCAAGGCGCCAGTATCCGGAAGGAACGAAGGTTTCTATCGGTACAACCATGGATTACAAGGGAATTCCATATTATCATGCCCAGTTAAATGAGTTTATCCGTGTATTTGCGCAGGAGTTTAATGAGGTGCATGCTTCCGGCCAGAACTTAAACGGGGATACCGGTGTGAATTTCTTTGCGGCGGTAAATCCTATGACTGCGGAGCAGTACAATTTAAACAGTTTCGGAGCCAAAGGAGAAGAAAATGTGACGATGTCCGATTTTGATTCTGACCCGCTTCAAACAGAGGTTCCGTATTATATGGTGACTGCAGCTAATTTTACGGTGAATGAAACCATTCAGTATAATCCATCTGCAATTTCTGCGGCATCAGATATTACAAACGGCATCGGAAATGCCGATATAGCTAATAAGCTTCTTGCTTTAAAGAGCGATGTGTCTATGTTTAAACAGGGTGACCCGGCAGCATTTTTACAGACTTTGGTTGGTGAGGTTGGTGTAGATACCAAAGCTTCCCTGAATTTTGCGGAAAGTCAGGAAAATATTGTACAGGCAGTTACCAGCCAGCGGTTGTCGGTTGCCGGTGTAGACATTGATGAAGAAGCAATGAATCTTGCAAAGTACCAGGAGGCATATAATCTTGCTGCTAAGGTAATTGCAGTTATGAGCGAAACGTATGATACACTTATCAATACTGTTCAGTAACAGGCTGATATGGAGGACAGGATATGCGTATTACTAACAAAATGATGACGAATAATGCGCTCTATAACATCAACAATAATAAAAATTTGTTGAGTAATTTAGAACAGCAGTATTCCAGCGGTAAAAAAATTACAAAGCCTTCGGATGATCCAATTGTGGCAGTGCGTGCGTTAAAGTTCCGTACAAATTTATCGGAACTGAACCAGTACTACGAGAAGAATATTCCGGATGCCCTGGCATGGATGGATGTTACCGAAAGTGCTTTAAATACGGTGAACGGTATTATTACTTCCATGAATACCTACTGTAATCAGGGGGCAAATGATTATCCGACGGCAGAAGACCGTAATGCAATTGCCACTAATTTAGAGCAATTGCGCGGACAGCTGTATCAGGAGGGTAATACCAACTATGCGGGCCGTTATGTGTTTAGCGGATACAAAACAGACACCAGTCTGGTATTTAATGAGGCAACTACAAATTTGCAATATGAAATTACCGAACCGTTAGAGTCGGAAAGTATTGACCGTATTTCAAAGATTGTGAATGAAGTGGATATTGAAGAATACGACCCGGACAATCCGGCAGCATGGGATTCTACGGTACCGTCCAAGATAGAAGCATATCGTATGAAGCTTTCTTATACCGGAGTAGAGGATGATTCCATCAGATTTTCCTATACTACCAAAGAAGGTAATGAAGTGACACTGGATGGAACAGAAAACAGAACCCCGATGATTGTGACTAAATCTGTTTTGGATGACGGGGCTTATGAACCGGCAGAAGGAACGGTTCACTTTATACCGGAAACCGGAGAGCTGATTCTGGCAAAGGATATGTATGAAACTTTGCGTACGGCTACGGATATCAAGGCAGAATATGTAAAGGATGAATTTGATATCAATGACCTTCGCCCGGAACATTACTTTGATTGTACTGTAACCGATACTGCCGATCCTGCAAAGGAGCCGGTGACTTATACAAAGCAGGACCAGCCAATCCAGTACGAAGTAAACTTTAACCAGAAGCTTACCATCAATACTCAGGGTTCGGAAGCATTTACCACCGGCATATGCCGTATGATTGACGAAATCATCAATGCGGTAAATGACGTAAAGGCTGTGGAGGATTCCATGGCGGAAGTTGATAAAATGCTGGAGGATGCCTCCATTTCCGATGCTCAACGTAAAAAGCTGGAAGAAATTAAGGAACAGTTAAAGTCGGAATTTACATTAAAAACTGCAGTGATGACAGAAGCGTTCCAGCGGGGCATTACCACAACGGAAAAAGAACAGGAAATTTTAAATGTGGCCACTGCAGATTTGGGCGGACGATATAAAAGACTCCAACTGACGGAGAGCCGGCTTTCTGATCAGCAGGTGGATTTTGAAGAACTGCTTTCCAAAAATGAGGATGCAGATTTGGTAGATACCATTATTAAATATTCTGCAGCGGAAACGGTATATAATTCTTCTCTTTCCGCAGCATCAAAACTTGTACAGACGTCCCTGCTGGATTTCTTATAAAAAGTTTTTAGAGGAGCAAAATAAAGGAGGATTATCATGTTAGTTAAAACAAGATATTTTGGCGAAATTGATGTGGATGACCAGAAGATTATTACCTTCGATAACGGTCTGATCGGATTTGAGTATCTGAAAAAGTTTACCTTGATTTACAACAACGAATCGGAGAGCAGCGGTACCGTAACCTGGTTGCAGAGTTTAGACGAGCCAATGGTGGCTTTCCCTGCCCTTAGTCCGTTTTATGTAATGACCGACTATAATCCAATTGTAGAAGACGAAGTGTTAACTAAGCTTGGGGAACTTACAGAGGAAAATACCGCTATTTTCCTGACACTGACTGTTCCGTCCGATATTACAAAAATGACAACTAATTTAAAGGCTCCGATTATCATCAATGCAGATACAAAGAAGGGTTGCCAGGTGATTGCGGAAAATCCGGAATATGTGGTGAAGTATAATATTTATGATGTCATTCAGAAAATGAAGGAAAATAAGGAGGTGTAGGCCGATGTTAGCATTGTCCAGAAAAGCAAATGAATCCATCGTGGTGGGTCATGACGTGGAAATCACTATCCTGGAAGTAAAAGGTGACCAGGTAAAAATCGGCATTAACGCACCAAAATCCGTACCGATTTATCGTAAAGAAATCTACGTTCAGATTCAGGAAGCAAATAAGGAAGCTGTAGCAGGCGGTGCTTCCCTGGAGGATTTAAAGAAGGTATTTTAAGAAAATGGGAGAGATGTATGTCATCTCTCTTTTTTTTTATAAAAGTATTAAGGAATTTTATGTTTTATCCGATATATTAAGCAAGAGAATGTTGTTTTATCAAAGAGGGAACTTTGATACATACAGTAAACGAAAGAAAACGTTTGGTGGATGGGTTTAGTCATGGAAAGGCAAGGTGAAAATTATGGCATTGGAATCAATTGGTGCAACCGGTAGCAGAAATTATGTTGATGTGGTGAAAAATGTAAGCAAAGCACCACAGGTACAGGTGAAAGCAGCAGAGGAAACAGTGAAGAAACCGGATACTACAGCGGTAATGACTGCAGCTGTTTCTGCAGAACCTAAGAATGCCGAAAATCAGGGCAAAAAGGAAGAAGAAGTTGCTTCCAGCAAAATTAAAGACGCAGTGGATAAAGTAAATCAGAAAATTGTTCCAAGTAAAACAAGATGTGAATTTTCTTATCACGAGGATACGAACCGTATCTCCATCAAAGTAATTGACCAGACAACAGAGGAAACAATTAAGGAAATTCCTGCAGAGGAAACCTTGGACATGCTTGCAAGAATTTGGGAGTTCTCCGGACTCTTGGTAGATGAAAGAAGATAAAATATTTTAAGAAACAACACAAGGAAGTAGTTAAAATCAAGGAGGATAGCCGGAAAGTATTTTTCGGCAGAAGGTGAGGAAAAAATGGGAATTGGATTATCCGGTATGATTTCCGGTCTGGATACCGACAGCATCGTAAAGGCAATGGTGTCCGGCCAACAGTTGAAGGCAACAAAAATTGAAAACAAAATTACATTAAACAAGTGGACAAACGATGCGTGGTCCGGTTTGAATACTAAAATTTATTCTTTTTATACAAAGTTTGCATCGAAGCTTCGTTTGCAGAGTTCTTATATGACAAGAACCGCAAAAAGCTCTGATGAAAGTGCAGTTACCGCAACAGCAGGTTCTTCTGCAGCAGTAGGTACCCACACGCTGGAAATCCACAAGCTGGCCAGCTCCCAGTATGTAACCGGAGCCCAGTTAACTAATTCCGAGGGTGGAAAAGCAAACTATTCCAAGACATCAAAATTAAGCGAACTCGGTGTAAAGACAGGCGCTACACTTACTATTGGCACTGAAAACGGGAAAAAAGAGGTTAGCTTTACGGTAGAAAGTGATAGTACCATTAATGACTTTTTGGAAGCATGTAAGGATGCCGGAGTAAATGCAAATTTCGATACAAACCAGCAGAGATTTTTCATCAGTTCCCAGGAAAGCGGAGCAGAGCATGCATTTACGTTATCTGCAGACGGAAAAACAGTAACCGGTATGGATGAGGTTACCAAGCGTGTTGCGTTGGATTATTTGGACAAGGCTGAAAAGGCACTATATGATTCTGCAGTAAAGACGCTTTCTAAGGCAGCAATGGAAAATCCGGATGATATTGATAAAGCAGTGGAAGCGGTGAAAAAGGATGACTTTGACATCAAAAAAGCTTCTGAACTGGAAAAGGCAGTATATGATTTAACTACCATCGCTAAAGACAGCCGTGCAGAAAAAATGGCAGCAGAAATGGTTGCTGATGATGGCTTAAGCAAAGAGGATGCAGCGGTAAAGCAGGCAGAACTTCAGAAGTTGATGCAGGATGCAAGCCTTGAGATTAATCCGGATAAGTATACTGCAGAAGAAATTGCTGAAATTGAAAGCGCAAGAACAACACTTGTAAATGTGGAAAACAATATTCAAACACATATGACCAGAGTGGATGTTGAAAACTGGGGCGATGACGCAGCTACAGCAAGTCTTGAAGCAATGGGCTTGGGCAGCAAAAGAACAGAAATTGCGGCATCTGATGCAGAATTTGTTTTAGACGGTGCGGTAATGACCGAATCCTCCAACAGCTTTACCGTAAACGGAATTACCTTAAACCTTTCCAAAACGACGGAAAACAAGGATGTTCCGAACTCTTATGATGCGGTACAGATTACGGTAGGTAAGGACAGTGATTCCACTTACAATCTGGTAAAGGAAGCATTAACCGAATACAATAAACTCATTGAAGAGATGAATAAACTGTACAATGCAGATTCTGCAAGAGGTTATGATCCGTTAACCGATGAACAGAAAGAGCAGATGACAGAAGACGATATCAAAAACTGGGAAGATAAAATTAAAGGTTCCCTGTTACGTCGCGACAATACATTAGGAACGCTTCTCTCCAGTATGAGAACGGCACTTTCTGCCACCTATAAAGATGAAGAAACCGGAAAGAGTTATTCCTTATCCTCTTACGGTATTGTAACCGGTAATTATACCGAAAACGGTAAATTACATATTTACGGCGATGAGGACGATGCAACCTATGCAACTTACACCGACCGTTTGAAAAAAGCATTGGAAGAAGATCCGGACCAGGTAATGGAAACACTGACACATGTATTCGGTAAGTTATATGAAACCATGACGGAAAAGTGTGCGAAAACCGAAATCAGCAGTGCATTAACCTTCTATAACGACAAGCAGTATAACAAGTTATTAAAGGGTTATGAAAAAGACCTGGATACCATGGAAGACAGAATTAAAGAAATGGAAGATAAGTATTACAAGCAGTTTACGGCAATGGAAACCGCAATGAGTAAGCTGCAGAGCCAGCAGAATTCTCTGGCATCCTTATTAGGACAGACCGTACAGTAATAGAATTAGAATAGGATTTGGAGGTAATTGGCATGGCAGTTTATAATGCAGCAACACTTTATCAGGGAACAAAGGTAAATACAGCATCCCCGGCGGAACTCACTTTAATGTTATATGAGGGCGCAATCAAGTTTTGTAATATTGGTCTTCTTGGATTTGAAAACAAGGACTATGAAAAGGTAAACAACAATATTATCCGGGTACAGAATATCATTACAGAGCTTCGTGCTACATTAGATTTTAAGTATCCGACAGCAAAGGATTTTGATGTGGTTTATGAATATATCAGCAATCTGCTGGTACAGGCTAACATCAAAAAGGATCCGGAATTCTTAAATCAGGCTCTGGATCAGGTACGTGAAATGAGAGACCTGTGGAAGGAAATCATGAAGCAGAATCATATGTACGTGCGTTAGTCAAACAGTATCATAAGCGGGCTGCTGCAGTAAGACTGCGGCAGCCCTGTTGTGCATACAAGAGAAAGAAGAGAGGCGGTTTTTATGGCGGAAACAAAGGGAATTACGTATATCAGAATGATGTTAGACATACTGAATAAGAAAGAGAGTAGTTTAAAGGAACTTCTGGAGTCGACAACCGCCCAGGAGAGAATTTTAAAAGGGGAAGAATTTGACGAAGATGGTTTTGACGAATTGATGAAGAAGAAAGGAGACCAGCTTCGTAAATTAGAAGAGTATGACGAGGGGTTCCAGGCGATTTATAATAGAGTTGCGGAAGAACTACAAAATGATAAAGAGGAATATAAAGAACAAATTTTGGAAATGCAGAGGTTGATTACTGAAATTACTGATTTGAGCGTAAAGCTTACAGCATTGGAAGAAAAGAACAAGACGGCATTAGAAGTATTGTTTCGGGAAAAACGGCAGAATATTCGTCAGTTTAAAGTCAGCAGACAGACTGCAGATAAATATTATAAAAATATGATTGGTATGCAGACGGGGGCTTCCTATTTTATGGATCAGAAGAAATAGGAAACGGAATGGAGGCAGAAATGAAAAATAAGAAAATCGGAAAACTTATTGTGTCGGGATTACTGTTTGTTATGCTGCTGGCGGGGGCATTCCGTTTGACGGCATCTGCAGACGAAATTCCGGCAGCAAACATCGAGGTAGATTACGTAAACGAGACAGTAACCGTAGAAACCGATGAAGATGAAATTATCTATTTTACGGAAGTATATAATAAAGATGTAAACCGATGGGATGAGTGTGAAGTGAGAAACGGCAAGGCGGTTTTTGACATTTCCTGGATTGTAAGCAACAAAACAGTCCGTCTGTATATTTGCGGTGATAAAAATAAGGACGTTGTTTCGGTAGATATTACATGGGAAGAAAATTTTGACGTGGAATTTGTTGGCACCTTGCTCACAACGGATATTACAGAAGCTTATGAATGGAAGCAGGTTTACGCAGGATATCCTAATTTTACGGAAGACACCGGCTATTTTATCTTTACAATAGAAGAAAACGGCAGGGATATGTCGTACTTTAATTTGGAAAATATCCAGTGGCGTAAAGGTGATGACGGTGTCTGGAGAGATTACGACGAACTGGATTTGCGGGAAATGAATATCCGCGGAATCAGTTTGGAATTCCGTGTTGTGGCAGACAATACCGATCAGGCCAGGGCAAGTTCTACAGCAAAGATTTCTGTTTCGAAACTGATGTCTGCGCCTGCGATTATTGTGAATGCCAATACTATGACGCTGGGAATCAAAAACGGCATGGAGTTTTCCTTTGATAAGGAAAATTGGATTATGGTGCCGGAATATAATAAAAAGTTTGGTACGGAAGACTATTTGGTGGATGAGAATACCAGAGAAGCTGCCATTGAAACTATTTATACCAACGTGAGACTTTCTACCTTATTAATGCAGGAAGTATTAAAGACACAGGCAAACGATTTTACGATGAATACACCGATGAATAAGGATAATCTGGAAGATTTCAATATCAAGAACGGAAATGTATTTGAACTGACGGATGAGGGTGTAGTTGTGTATGTCAGGGAAATTGGAGATGAACGTAAAGCAGCTTCAAAAATTTCGGAAATTCTGATTCCGTATGCGCCGGAAAATATGGCAATTGCCCAGGCAGATGCCCTTGCTTTTTCCTATGGGGAATCGAAAACCAATACCGGTGGTATTGTAGTAGAAAATAAATCAGAGTATCGTTACCAGGTAGGCGTTATTACTGCAGAAGAGTGGGAAAAAATAGGCGATGACCAGGATGATATCAATCTGGCAAGCATGAAATGGACAAGTATCAAGCCGGGTAAAATGCTGAAAATTTCTAACAAAAAAGTGCCAAAGGGCTCTTATCTGGTGTATCGTATTGCAGCAGAAGACGGACAGCTGCCGTCTACTTACCGTATTTACGGCCCAATGGAATATAATGAGCTTACTTATGCAGGAATTGCACCGGGCAAAAAAGCAGCGGGTGAAACCTTAGAAGCAGTAGTCAGCACCAATTTTGAAAAACAGGCAGACGGTACCTATAAAGGTTTGACCTTCCAGTGGCAAAGAAGTGCCAATAAGCTGGGGGCAGATGAAGAATGGGAAAATATTCCGGGTGCAACAAAGCCGGCGTATGAACTTACAAATGATGATGCTACCAAATATGTGCGTGTTGTTGTCACAAATAAGGTGGAAATCAGTGGAGTTCAAAAGGAAATTATCATGAAAACAGATCCGGAAGGTCCGATTGCTTATGTGATGCCGGAGGAAGAAAAGAAACCGGAAGGAAATTAGTGAATTAACAAGCAACGGAGATAAAAATGGCCAGTATCAGCGTTTGTATGATTGTAAAAAATGAAGAAGCAGTTTTGGCGCGTTGTTTGGATTCGTTGCGGGAAATTGCAGATGAAATCGTAATTGTGGACACCGGTTCCACAGACCGCACAAAAGAAATTGCAGCATGCTACACAAGCAGAATATATGATTTCGAGTGGATTCATGACTTTGCTGCAGCAAGAAATTTTGCATTTTCCAAGGCAACGAAGGACTATATCTATTCTGCAGATGCCGATGAGGTATTGGAAGAAATCGACCGTCAGAAGTTTTTGCAGCTAAAACGGGCGCTGCTTCCGGAAATAGAAATTGTGGAAATGGTTTATGTTAATCCGGAAGACTGCAACATGGTTTATAATTATATAAAGGAACCAAGGCCAAAATTATTTAAGCGGTTACGGGAATTCAGATGGATTGATCCGATTCACGAAACGGTAGCGCTGGATCCGCTGGTATACAGTAGTGATATTGAAGTGCAGCACCGGCCTCAGAGTATGCATTCCGGCAGGGATTTCGAAGCGATGCAGAGAGAACTGAAAAGAACGGGATATTTATCGGAACGTTTATACAGTATGTATGCCAAGGAACTGTTTATTTCCGGAACAAAAGAGGATTTTGAAGCGGCTGCGCCATGGTTTGAGCAGCGGACATCACAGGCGACTACGACGGAAGCAAGAACGGAAGCAATTTGTGTTTTGGCAAAGTATTATGCTGTGGAACAGAAACCGGAGCAGTTGCTTTCCGCGATTTTAAATGAGGTTGCACTAAATCCTGCTCCGGCAGCAGAATTGTTCTATTTGTTGGGAGAGTATTTCGAAGCTCTTGATAAATTGGAGGAAGCAATACTCTGGTATAAGAAAGCAGCACTGGAAGCAGAATGTTATGTCTGCATCCGGTATGGCGGAGAAACAGCACTCCGGCAGGCAATTCGGTTGCTGAATCAGCTGGAACTAAAAGAAGAGGCTTTACAACTGGAACATATGCTGGGATAACAGGCATGTGACGGGAGGTAATCAGGAATGACAGCAGAAATAAAGAAATTATTCCAGACCAATGTAGAGTTGCTGGATATTGTGGACAAAGCAGTGGTGTATTTCAGGGAGCAGGAGTATCAGGAAGCTTTGGAACTGATGCCTGAGGTTTCTGAAAAAATGCGTCATATAATTGATGGCATTATCGGCGATAAAGAGTACTTTGAACTGGTGTCTACGGATTCCCTGATGGAAATGTTGGAAGGAATTGTGGAGGCAAGTCATGCAGAAGATTATGTGTTACTGGCGGATTTGCTGGAATTGCAGTTAAGTACCTTGATTTGCAACGTACAGGAACTGATTATGAAAAAAGAGGACTATGCTTTTTTTTCAGAAACTATGTATCAGGAACAGTGTACGGCAATGACAGAAAAATTACGGGCCGGGGGTACAGATAATCCGGAACGTTTATTTGAAACACCGTTAAATCCGGAAGAGTTATTGGAACAGGGCTATCGCGTGGAAGTAACTTCCTGCGGTTTGATGACGGTAGCAATGGGAACCGACCGTGGCTCGGTATATTTGCATTCCAATCATAAGGTTGGATTGGAAGCATTTTTTACAGCCCGGAGCTTTGCAAAACAGGATGCGGATACCTATTTGATAAAAGGGTTTGGTTTAGGATACCACGTGGCTGAACTGGCAATGCAGAAGCCGGAAGCCAAAATTGAAGTGTATGAGAATAATGGTCAGATATTAAAACTGGCGTGTGCATTTTCACCGTTGAAAAAGCTCTTGGAAAACGGAAGGATTTCCATTTGCTATGATGAAGACGGAGCCGCATGGCATGAGCGTGTGGAAAATTTACAGGAACGTGAAGCGGTGTGTTTACATATGCCGTCCGTACAGGCACAGAGTGCATTGTTTCCTCTTCGTAAATAAAGTTTTGAAATGAAAGTTCCCTCTGCTTTGTGTATAAGCAATGCAGAGGGATTATTTTATAAAAAGCAGGAATTTGTGAATTTTACTTAAATTTTAGAAGGAAGCTATTGATTTTCCAAGGAAGTTCCCAGTATAATACATTATGCGAAAGAATATAATTCGGAACAAATCCGAAAATACTATAGAAAGAAAATGGCTGGAGGATTACTATGAGTGAAAATAATCGCAATTCGATGAATAACCGGAATACCGGTGGTAATAACGGAAATAACGGCGGGGATGATAACAATCGTAAAAATACGAATAAAATGTCCCTGCTGATATCCATGATTTCTGCTTTGATTATGATTGTCGGATTTATGTGGGTAATGAATGACATGGAGAGTAAGTCGACAGAAGAGATTACCTATAATGAGTTTATACAGTATTTGGAAGAAGATAAGATTGCGCGGGTAGAAGTAAATGCAGATAGCGGAAGACTTTTGATTTTCCCAAAGAATCAGCCGTATGAAAACAGCGGCTTGTTTGGAATGACCTTTACGTATTACACCGGTCTTTTGGAAGACGGTAACCTTTTACAACAGCGCTTGGAGGAGGCAGATGTAGAATATATCCGTGTGGTGGAGGATACTTCATCGGTAATTTTAAGCCTTTTGGTTAACATTGGTTTTCCTCTGCTGATGTTTATCTTACTTTCCTTCTCTTTGACCCGTATGATGGGCAAAGCCGGCGGCATGATGGGTGTCGGAAAGAGCACGGCCAAGGTATATGTGGAAAAGGAAACCGGTGTCACTTTTAAGGATGTAGCAGGTCAGGAAGAGGCAAAGGATTCCATTCGTGAATTGGTGGATTTCCTCCATAATCCGCAAAAATATGCGGAAATTGGCGCAAAACTGCCAAAGGGTGCGTTACTGGTTGGCCCTCCGGGTACAGGTAAAACCTTGCTTGCCAAAGCAGTAGCAGGCGAAGCCAAGGTTCCGTTTTTCTCTCTGTCCGGTTCCGATTTTGTGGAAATGTATGTAGGTGTGGGTGCATCCCGTGTCCGCGATTTATTTAAGCAGGCGCAGGCCATGGCGCCATGTATTATCTTTATTGATGAAATTGATGCCATCGGTAAGAGCAGGGATTCCCGCTACGGAGGCAATGATGAGCGCGAACAGACATTAAACCAGTTATTGGCAGAAATGGATGGTTTCGATACTTCTAAAGGTATTGTTATTTTGGCAGCGACCAACCGTCCGGAGGTATTAGATAAGGCACTCCTTCGTCCGGGACGTTTTGACCGCCGTGTGATTGTGGATAAGCCGGATTTAAAAGGACGTTTAGAAGTGTTAAAGGTACATGCCAAGAATGTATTACTGCACGACTCTGTAGACTTGGAAGCCATTGCGTTGGCAACTTCCGGTGCGGTAGGCTCCGATCTTGCTAATATGATTAATGAAGCGGCTATCTTAGCAGTAAAGTGTGGCAGAAAATATGTTACTCAGGAAGATTTATTTGAATCTGTGGAAGTAGTAATCGCCGGTAAAGAAAAGAAAGACCGCATTTTAAGTAAAGAAGAAAAACGGGTGGTGGCTTATCATGAGGTAGGTCATGCCATGATTAGTATGTTAAAGAAGGAATCCTCCGAACCGGTGCAGAAAATTACCATAGTACCGCGTACCATGGGCTCTCTTGGTTATGTATTACAGGCTCCGGAGGAAGAAAAGTATCTCATGACCAAGGATGAGATGATTACAAGAATTGTTACCTTCTGTGCCGGCCGTGCATCTGAAGAAATTTTCTTTGGGCAGATTACTACCGGTGCTGCCAATGATATTGAGCAGGCTACCCGCATTGCCAGAGCAATGATTACCCGTTACGGTATGTCCGATACCTTTGGCATGGTTGGTCTGGAAACCGTGGAAAACCAGTATTTGGACGGCAGGGCAGTAATGCAGTGCGGTGATGAAACTGCTGCCGAGGTAGACCGGGAACTCAGAGCCCTTATGAAAGAGTGCTACAAGCAGGCGAAGGCTCTGTTGGAAGAAAATCAGCATGTAGTGAAGGAAATCGCAGAATTCCTGTGTGAAAAGGAAAGTATCACAGGTAAGGAATTTGTGGAAATTTATAATAGAGTAACCGGTAAATACGATGTGGCAGACGAAGAAAAAGCATCAGAAGAAGAACAAGACGCAGAGGTAACACCGGATCAGCCGAAGATTGATGTTCTGCTTGATGAGCAAATTATCATCGCAGGCGATACTCCAAATGAGGAAAACAATGTTTAATATTGAAGAAGAATTGCGTAAACTCCCGGATAAACCGGGAGTTTATCTCATGCATGACAAAAATGATACAATTATATATGTGGGAAAAGCAGTGGTGTTAAAGAACCGGGTGCGGCAGTATTTCCAAAGCAGCCGTGGAAAATCACCAAAAATTCAACGTATGGTGGAGCAGATTTCCTGGTTTGAGTACATTGTGGTGGATTCGGAAATGGAAGCTCTGATTTTGGAGTGCAACCTGATTAAGGAGCATCAGCCGAAGTACAACACCATGCTAAAGGATGACAAGCACTATCCGTACATACGGGTAACGGTAAATGAGGATTATCCGCGGATTATGCTTGCCAGAGAACGGAAGAAGGATAAGGCGAAATATTTTGGTCCGTATACCAGTGCACAGGCGGTTCATGACTCTATTGATTTGTTGAAGAAAACGTATTTTATCCGTAGTTGCAATAAGGTTTTACCAAGGGATACGGGAAAAGAGCGCCCGTGCTTGTATTATCACATGGGCCAATGCAAAGCTCCGTGTCAGGGATATATTTCCAAGGAAGAATACCGGGAAAATATCGGGCAGGTGGAAGAGTTTTTAAACGGGAACTATACGCTGATTACCAAGCGTCTGGAGCAGCAGATGATGAAATTTTCCGAAGAAATGGAATTTGAAAAGGCAGCGGAGTACCGGGACTTACTGTTTAGTGTAAAGCGTCTGGCAGAAAAACAGAAGGCAGATGATGATATGAATGTGGAACGGGATATTATTGCCTTTGCCACAGCGGGAGATGAGGCGGTAGCCCAGGTGTTTTTTGTCAGAAACGGTAAAATGGTAGGCAGGGAGCACTTCTATCTTACAGGTGTAGAAAACGAAGAGAGAAGTACTGTCATGGCCAATTTCATAAAACAGTTTTATTCCGGAACGCCCCATGTTCCTAAGGAACTACTGCTGTCGAATGATACGGATGACCTGGAACTTTTGGAAAGCTGGTTAACGGCAAAAAGAGGGAAAAAGGTCCGCATTGTTATTCCGAAAAAGGGTTCCAAGGAACGTCTGGTGGAATTGGCAGAGAAAAATGCTTCCTTTGTGCTTCAGAAAGATTCCGAACGGATTGCCGAGCAGGAAAAGAAGACAAAGGGCGCACTGATGGAAATTGCCGGATGGCTGGAAATGGAAAATCTGCACCGTATCGAGGCTTTTGATATTTCCAACACCAGCGGTTTTGAAAATGTTGCTTCCATGGTAGTGTTTGAAGGAGGAAAGCCCAAAAAGGCAGATTACCGCAAGTTTAAAACAAAAACCATTGCGGGTCCGGATGACTATGCCAGCATGAAGGAAGTGTTAACCAGACGTTTTGAACATGCGAAGCGGGAATTGCAGGAATTACAGGAAACTTACAAAACAGACAGTAAGGAAGCAGTAGCAGAAATGGGAAGCTTTACCAGACTTCCGGATCTGATTCTGATGGATGGTGGCCGCGGTCAGGTAAATATCGCCCTGGAAGTACTGGCTGAGCAAAAATTGTCGATTCCTGTGTGCGGTATGGTAAAGGATGATAATCATAGAACCAGAGGTTTGTACTATAATAATATAGAGATACCGGTGGATACCAGAAGCGAAGGATTTCATCTGATTACCAGAATTCAGGATGAAACCCACCGTTTTGCCATTGAGTACCACCGTTCTCTCAGAGGAAAGGCCCAGACACGTTCCGTTTTGGATGACATTCCGGGCGTAGGAGGTGCCAGAAGAAGAACCTTGATGAAGCATTACGGTTCTTTAGAAGCACTGAAACAGGCAGAAGTAGAGGAACTGGCAAAACTGCCTTCTATGAATATACGGGCAGCACAGGCAGTATATGATTTCCTTCATTCCAAAGAAGAATAGTTTTTCCTCGTTGCAGTTCCAAGGTGGTTGTGATAAAATAAAAATTAATTATGTAAAATAAAAAGGAGAACCCACATGTATACCGTAGAATTAACAAAGCTGGTAGAAAAGATGAAGCTTGTAAACCTTACGCCGGAGATTGATATTACACCGATTCTGTTATCTCAGCCGGAAGTAAACCGTCCTGCCCTGCAGTTGGCCGGATTTTTTGATTACTTCAATTATGACCGTGTGCAGATTATTGGTAATGTGGAATATGCTTATATGGAAAAAATGGAAGCAGACCATGGCAGTGGCATTATGAGAAAACTTATGAGCCACAAGATTCCTTGTATTGTATTCTGTCGTAACCTTCCGGTTCGTGAAGAGTTATTAAAGCTGGCGGTGGAATATAATGTTCCGATTTTCCAAACAGCAAAATCCACCTCTGATTTTATGGGTGAAGTAATCCGCTGGTTAAAGGTAGAACTGGCACCGCGTATTTCCATTCATGGTGTATTGGTTGATGTATACGGTGAAGGTATTCTTATTACCGGTGAAAGCGGTATCGGTAAGAGTGAGGCTGCGCTGGAATTAATTAAAAGAGGACATCGTCTGGTATCCGATGACGTAGTAGAAATTAAAAAAGTGTCTGATGATACTTTAATCGGTTCCGCTCCGGACATTACCAGACATTTCATTGAACTTCGCGGCATAGGTATAGTAGATGTTAAGGCATTGTTTGGTGTAGAAAGTGTAAAGAATACCCAGTCCATCGACCTGGTTATCCGTTTGGAAGAGTGGGATAGAAATAAGGAATATGACCGTATGGGTCTGCAGGACCAGTACACCGAGTTCCTCGGTAACAAGGTAGTGTGCCATGACCTTCCGATCCGTCCGGGACGTAACCTTGCTATTATCTGTGAGTCTGCAGCGGTTAATTACCGTCAGAAGAAGATGGGATATAATGCGGCACAGGAATTGTATAACCGTGTAACAAGTAACTTGATGAAGAAAAACTAAGAGTTTGTAGATTATATAGGGAGAAAAATCATGGAAAATTACGTATTTGGTATTGATGTTGGCGGAACCACCGTAAAATGCGGATTATTTACCGCAGAAGGTACCGTACTTGATAAATGGGAAATCAGAACAAATAAGGAAAACAGCGGCGCTTCCATTTTGGGAGATATTGCAAATACCATTAATGCTAAGCTTGCGGAAAAGAAAATTGATAAGTCCGCAGTGCTTGGTGTAGGTATTGGTGTGCCGGGACCGGTAAAGGGTGACGGAACCGTTCTTAAGTGTGTAAACCTTGGCTGGGGTATCTTTAACGTCAATGAAGAAATGAGCAAGTTAGTAGGTCTTCCGGTGGCAGCAGGTAATGATGCAAATGTGGCAGCTCTCGGCGAAATGTGGAAGGGCGGCGGCCAGGGATATCAGGATGTTGTAATGATTACACTCGGTACCGGTGTTGGCGGAGGAATTATTTTAGATGGTAAAATCTGGGCAGGAAGCAACGGCGCCGGCGGTGAACTGGGCCATATGATTGTCAATCCGGAAGAAACCGATGTGTGCGGCTGTGGCGGTCACGGTCATCTGGAGCAGTATGCTTCTGCAACCGGTATTGTACGCATGGCGAAAAAGGAACTGGCAGCAAGCGATGTTCCTACCACTCTCAGAAAATACGAAAACTTATATGCAAAGAATATTTTTGATGAAGCAAAAGCCGGAGATGCTGTGGCAGCAGCTTTGGTAGATAAGCTTTGTGCTATTTTGGCAGGTGCACTTACGCATGTGGCAGCAACGGTGGACCCTCAGGTATTTGTTATCGGCGGTGGTGTGTCCAAAGCCGGAGAGATTCTTACCGAAGGCTTAAAGAAGCACTATAACCAGAATCTGCTTTCTGCATTGTACAACAAGGAATTTTGCCTTGCAACCTTGGGAAATGATGCGGGAATTTTCGGTAGTGCAAAAATGATTTTAGACCAGGTAACTGCAAAATAGGGGTGTTTTGGGGTACTTTGCTGTAAAACAAGGAGAATTATTATGGGGAATACAACCAATAAAGAAATAATGCTTCGGAAACTGCAGGAAATTTTGGGTGCAGACCACGTATTTCCTGAAGAACCGATGGCAAAACATATTACCTTCCGCGTGGGAGGGCCTGCAGAATGGTTTGTTCAGGCGGATACTGTAGAACAGTTAAAGCAGGTGATTGCTCTTTGTAAAGAGCAGGCAGAGCCGTATTACATCATTGGCAATGGCAGTGATTTGCTGGTTTCTGATGAAGGAGTCCGAGGGGTAATTATCCGGCTGACCGGGGAATTTGCGGAAATTAATGCGAAAGAATCTGTTAATTTAGGTGTTTGCGATGTATGTGCGGGTGCCGGTGTTATGCTGGCTACGTTATCTTTACGTGCAGGTAAAAAAGGCTTTACAGGATTGGAATTTGCAAACGGAATTCCGGGTACGGTCGGAGGTGCGGTGTTAATGAATGCCGGAGCCTACGGTGGAGAAATCAAGGATTCTATTGTGGCTGCGGATGTTATGACAAAAGAAGGCGAAATCCGACGCTTGGAAAAAGACGAATTGCAGCTGTCTTATCGTCATAGTGCGATGATGGAGAGCGGTGATATTGTATTAAGAGCATACTTTAAGCTTACGGTGCGTCCAAAACTTCAGATTTTTGCAACCATGGAGTCTTACCGTAAGGCAAGACAGGAAAAACAACCGTTGGAATATCCGAGTGCCGGCAGTACGTTCAAACGTCCGGAGGGATATTTTGCAGGAAAATTGATTCAGGATGCCGGTTTGTCCGGCTGCAAAGTTGGCGGTGCCATGGTAAGTACAAAACATGCAGGTTTTGTGATTAATGCAGGCGGTGCAACCGCTGCAGATGTGTATGAACTGATTCAGCACATCAAAAAGACAGTAAAAGAAAAATTCCAGGTAGAGCTGGAACCGGAAGTACGTTTTCTTGGAGAGTTTTAAGAATACATAGTTCGGTTTGGGAGAAAATACTATGAGATTTGTAATTGTGACCGGCATGTCCGGTGCAGGGAAATCATCAACTTTAAAAATGTTGGAGGATGCGGGATATTTTTGCGTAGATAATCTTCCTGTGCCCTTAATATCCAAATTTACCAAGCTGCTATTCCAAGAGCATGGACAATATGATAAAGTTGCTATTGGTGTGGATATCCGAAGCGGTCAGAATCTGGAGGAACTGGAACCTTTTTTGGAACAGATGAAAGAAAAAAGGCAACCATATGAAATTCTGTATTTGGATTCCTCCGATGAAGTACTGATTAAGCGGTATAAAGAAACAAGAAGAACTCATCCGTTAACAGGTTCCGGACGTGTGGAGAACGGAATTGCTGAAGAACGGGAACGTACTGCGTTTTTGAAGCAGCAGGCGGATTATATTTTAGATACCAGCCAGTTGCTGGTCAGGGAATTAAAATCTCAGATTGATAAAATCTTTGTAGAAAACGGAAGTTTTCGTAATTTTATGATTACGGTGCTTTCTTTTGGCTTCAAGTATGGAATTCCGTCTGACGCAGATCTTGTATTTGATGTGCGTTTTCTGGCAAATCCGTATTATGTGCCGGAACTGAAGTATAAAACCGGAAATGAAAAAGAAGTGCAGGACTATGTCATGCAGACGGAAACTGCAGGCCTGTTTTTGAATAAATTGGAAGATATGTTAAAGTTTCTGATTCCGAATTATATCAATGAAGGAAAGAACCAACTGGTGGTGGCAATTGGATGCACAGGCGGAAAGCACCGGTCGGTTACTTTAGCAAATGCTATAACAAAGCGCCTGGGTGATTTGGAATATGGTATCAAAGTAGAACACCGGGATATAGGAAAGGATACTGCAAATGTCGTTCTCAGGAGAAGTGAAGAAGGAACTGTGTGAGCAGATTTCCCCTGCCAGACACTGTAAATTGGCAGAAATTTCGGCAATAATTGCGTTTTGTGGAAAATTAGTGGTTGACAAAGACCAGACACTTATCTTAAAATTGCAAACGGAAAGCACCATCCTGACAAAAAAGATATTTCTATTGCTGAAGCAGGTATTCCGGGTAAGTGCAGAGCTTACCACCAAATCGGTATCGGCAAAGAAAAACTTGTATGAACTGACACTTTCTGCGGAAGAAACCTCTCTTGTACTGGAGGCTTGTAAACTTACCGTCGGAGAGGAAGAAAAAAGCGGATGTCTGTTAGTGGCGGAACCAACTATTGTAACAAAGAGTTGCTGTAAACGAAGTTTTATCCGGGGAGCATTTTTAGCAGCGGGTTCGGTTTCCAACCCCAATAAGGCATACCATTTTGAGATTGTAGTCGGTCAGAAGCAAAATGGTGAACTACTATGCGAAGTAATGCGTTCGTTTGATATTGATGCAAAAATGATTGCAAGGAAGTACCATTATGTGGTATATGTAAAAGAAGGGTCTCAGATTGTTGACTTACTCAACATCATGGAGGCTCATGTTGCGTTAATGGAATTTGAAAATGTGCGTATTCTCAAAGATATGCGGAATACAATTAATCGTAAGGTAAATTGTGAGGCTGCGAATATCAACAAGACTGTAAAAGCGGCAACAAGGCAGGTAGAGGATATTCTCTATATCAGGGATAAAATCGGACTTGCTGCATTGGCGGAGGGATTAGAGGAAATCGCTTTGCTACGGATAGAGTATCCGGAGGCTTCCTTAAAGGAGCTGGGAGAGATGCTTCATCCACCTGTAGGAAAATCCGGAGTGAATCACCGGCTGAAAAAACTGAGTGAAATTGCAGAAGGATTGAGAACAAGGTCTATTTAGAAAGAGTGGCATTTGCCACGCGTAGGAGGATTTATCATGGTAACAAAGGAACTGGTAATGAAGGATTTCACTCGTATGGATGCAAGCCCTGCGGCAATGTTAGTGCAGCTGGCGAGTAAATTTGATAGCAGCGTATATGTGGATCAGGCCGAGAAGCGTACCAATGCAAAAAGCATTATGGGCGTAATGATCCTGAATTTCGCCGCCGGAACTAAAGCAACAGTTACAGTGGACGGCCCGGATGAGGAAGTTGCTCTTGCTGAGCTTGCACAGTTTTTAGAAGCATAACCAGAACAAAAAACCTTCCGGTGCGAAATGCATCGGAGGGTTTTTCAAATTTGAAAGCACTTTCAAATAATTAGGAAGAGGAAAACACTATGAACTTTACACACTTACATGTGCATACCGAATATAGTTTGCTGGATGGTTCCGCTAAAATCAATGAGATTGTAGCACGGGCAAAGGAACTGGGCATGGACAGCCTTGCCATTACCGACCATGGTGTCATGTATGGTGTGATTGATTTTTACCGCGCCTGCAAGAGAGAAGGTATCCGTCCGGTGCTGGGCTGTGAAGTATATGTGGCTCCGGGATCCCGTTTCCATAAAGAAGGCGGTGTGACGGACGAGCGTTATTACCATCTTGTCTTACTGGCAGAAAATGATATTGGATATTCTAACCTGATGAAAATCGTTTCCAAAGGTTTTACGGAAGGTTATTATTATAAACCCCGTGTGGACTACGAAGTATTGCAACAGTACCACGAGGGAATTATTGCGTTGTCTGCTTGCTTAGCAGGTGAAGTAGCAATGAATTTAAAGCGTGGCTTTTATGAAGAAGGTAAAGCGGCGGCTCTGCGTCTTCAGGAAATTTTCGGCGAAGGGAATTTCTTCTTGGAATTACAGGACCACGGTATTCCGGAACAGCAGACGGTAAACTCCTCCCTGCTCCGCATGCACCAGGAAACAGGCATTGACCTGGTAGCCACCAACGATGTGCATTATATTTATGATACTGACGTAGAGGCTCATGATATCCTGTTATGTATTCAGACACAGAAAAAGGTACAGGATGAAGACCGTATGCGTTATGATGGCGGCCAGTATTATTTGAAGTCCATCGAAGAGATGGAAAAGGTGTTTCCGTATGCGAAGGAGGCATTGGAGAACACTCATAAGATTGCCGAACGATGCAATGTTACCATTGAATTCGGGAACTATAAGCTACCGCATTATGATGTGCCGGAGGGATTTGACGCCTGGACCTATTTACAGCATTTATGCGCAGAAGGTATGAAGCGCCGTTATCCGGTTATTACGGAAGAATTGCAGGCACGTCTGGATTACGAGCTGGGTATTATCCATAAAATGGGCTTTGACGATTATTATTTAATCGTTTGGGACTTCATTAAATATGCAAAAGACCATGACATTCCGGTCGGTCCGGGACGAGGCAGCGGTGCGGCAAGTATTGCGGCCTATTCCCTTGGCATTACCGATATTGACCCCATCCGTTATCAGCTCCTGTTTGAGCGTTTCTTAAATCCGGAACGAGTTTCCATGCCCGATTTCGATATCGATTTCTGTTTCGAACGAAGACAAGAAGTGATTGATTATGTGGTGGAAAAATACGGACAGGACCGGGTGGTGCAGATTGTTACCTTCGGTACCATGGCAGCCCGGGGTGTTATCCGCGATGTGGGACGTGCCCTGGATTATCCTTATGCTTTATGTGACCAGGTGGCAAAACTGGTACCGATGGAGTTAGGGATTACCATTGAAAAAGCATTAAAGAGCAGTCCGGAATTCAGGCAGCTGTATGAAAGTGATGAAAAGATAACCTATTTAATTGATATGGCAAAGCGTTTGGAAGGCTTACCTCGAAATACCTCCATGCATGCAGCGGGTGTGGTTATTGCCAATGCGCCTGCAGATGTATATGTACCGTTATCAAGAGGTTCCAACGATGCCATTACCACCCAGTTTACTATGACCACCTTGGAAGAACTGGGATTACTCAAAATGGATTTCTTAGGTCTTCGTACCTTAACTGTAATTAAGGATGCGGAGAACCTGATTAATAAAAACCGTCCGGAAGGGCAGAAACTTTCCATGAACAACATTGACTATGACGATCCGAACATTTATGAGATGATCGGCAGCGGTAAGTGTGACGGTGTGTTTCAGTTGGAAAGTACCGGCATGAAAAACTTCATGAAGGAGTTAAAGCCGGAAAATTTGGAAGACGTTATTGCGGGAATTTCCCTGTATCGTCCGGGACCGATGGACTTTATTCCAAAATATATCAAGGGTAAGCAAAATCCGGAAAGTATTGTATATGATTGTCCGGAACTGATTCCGATTTTAAAGACAACCCACGGCTGTATTGTGTATCAGGAACAGGTTATGCAGATTGTGCGTGAACTGGCCGGATACAGCTACGGGCGAAGTGACTTGGTTCGCCGTGCCATGTCCAAGAAAAAAGCGGATGTCATGGCAAAGGAGCGCAAAAACTTCGTATACGGTAATGAAGAAGAAGGCGTAAAGGGCTGCATTGCCAACGGTATTCCGGAGGAAACCGGTAACAAGATTTTTGACGAAATGACCGACTTTGCAAAGTATGCCTTTAACAAGGCCCATGCCGCCTGCTATGCAGTAGTTTCTTACCGAACGGCGTGGTTAAAATATTATTATCCGGTGGAATTTATGGCAGCACTTATGACATCTGTTATGGATAATCCGGGTAAGGTGACGGAATATATTTATTCCTGCCGTCAGATGGGGATTGAAATTCTTCCTCCGGATGTGAATGAAGGCGAAATGGGCTTCTCCGTTTCTGGGAAGAACATCCGCTATGGCTTGTCTGCGATTAAAGGCGTAGGTAAACCGGTCATTGAAGCATTAACGGCAGAGCGGGAAGAAAACGGTAAGTTTACCGGCTTGAAAGACTTTGTAGACCGTCTGACCGGCAAGGAAGTGAATAAGCGTACCGTAGAAAGCTTCATCAAAGCAGGCGCCTTCGGACCGGAATTCGGTACCAGAAAGCAACTGATGCAGGTGTATGTGGGTGTTATGGACGGCGTGGCCCAGGAGCGGAAAAAGAGTCTGACCGGTCAGATGAGCCTGTTTGATTTTGCAACAGAGGAAGACAAACAGGAATTTGAAATTCGTCTGCCAAACGTAGGCGAGTATTCCAAAGAAGAACTTCTTGATTTTGAAAAAGAAGTATTGGGCGTATACCTTAGCGGTCATCCGCTGGAAGAATATATGTCCCTGTTGCAAAAGAATACCACGGCGGATACCCTGGCGTTCCAGCTGGATGAAGAAACCGGTGAGGTAAAAGCGCAGGATGGTGACACGGTAACTCTTGGCGGAATGATTGCAGGCATCACAAGGAAGACGACAAAAACCAATACGACCATGGCATTCTTAACTTTAGAAGACTTGCTTGGCACGGTAGAGATTATTGTGTTCCCGAGAGACTACGAAAAGTATCGCAATATTCTGACAGAAGATGCCAAAGTGCTTGTGAAAGGCCGTGTTTCTGCAGAAGAAGACAAGGCGGCAAAGCTGATTTGTACAGAAATTATTTCTATGGATGATTTGCCGAGGGAACTTTGGATCCGCTTCAGGAATAAAGATGCTTTCTTTGCAGAGGAGGAAAACCTGTATCGGATTCTGTCCGGCAGCGACGGTAAACAAGAGGTTGTCATTTACCTGGAAGAGGAACGGGCGGTGAAACATCTGCCGAAAAACCGGTGTGTGGCACTGACTGCGGACTTGATGGAAGCATTAAAAAAATCCTACGGCGAGGAACAAATTAAGATAGTAGATAAAAAAAGATAGTTTTTCAGGTAAAAATATAGTAGTATTTACTCTTGAAAATTAGCTTAAGATAGATTAAAATAAGATAAATGAGTTTGTTTATGATTTAACAAAATATAAAGAGAAGTCTAAACATGGAGGATTATATTATGGCAAAGGCAGTAAAGCATAAAAAAGTTGAAACAATCGGTGTGTTAACCAGTGGTGGTGATGCACCTGGTATGAACGCTGCAATCCGTGCAGTAGTACGTACTGCTTTGGCAAACGGTTTAAAGGTTAAGGGTATCCGCAGAGGTTATTCCGGTTTATTGGAAGAGGACATTTTTGATATGGACGCCACCAGTGTATCCGATATTATCCAGAGAGGCGGTACAAGTTTGTTTACCGCACGTTGTCCTGAATTCATGACAAAGGAAGGCCAGGATAAGGGGGCATATATTTGTAAAAAACACAAAATCGACAGCATCATTGTTATCGGTGGTGACGGTTCTTTCCAGGGTGCCAGAAAGCTTTACGAACGTGGCATTAACACCATCGGTGTTCCGGGTACCATCGACCTTGATATTGCGTGTACCGAGTATACCATCGGTTTCGATACTGCTGTAAATACAGCTATGGAAGCAATCGACAAGGTTCGTGATACCTCCACCTCCCATGAGCGTTGCAGTATCATCGAAGTAATGGGTCGTCATGCAGGTTACATTGCTCTTTGGTGCGGTATTGCCAACGGTGCAGAAAACATTCTTCTTCCGGAATTATACGATAATGATGAAGAAGCAATTATCCAGAACATTATTGAAAGAAAGAAAGTGGGTAAAAAGCATCATATCATTATCAATGCAGAAGGTGTTGGTAAGTCGGAAGCTATGGCAAAGAGAATTGAAGCGGCAACCGGCGTAGAAACAAGAGCAACCATTATCGGTCATATTCAGAGAGGCGGTAGCCCAACAGCAAAGGACCGTGTTTATGCGTCCGCTATGGGTGCTAAGGCAGTAGAACTTCTTTGCGCAGGTAAGGCAAACCGTGTAGTTGCTTATAAGCACGGCGAATTCATT
>JAGAQI010000132.1 GCA_017622795.1 Lachnospiraceae bacterium | reverse complement strand
TTGTGTATAAATTGATTTGCCTGACGGAATACTGTAGAAAAAAGAAAGAAGGTAAATCATTATGGCACATCCGGATACCATTAAATTATTACAGGAATGCGATGCAGGCACTAAAATGGGAGTAAGCTCCATTGATGAAGTGCTGGAAAAGGTAAAGGACGAAAAGTTAAAGAAGCTTTTATCAGAGAGCAAGTCCCACCACGAAAAATTGGAGGAGGATATCGAGCATCTGTTGGAACAGATGGGTGCCGAGGAAAAGGATCCGAATCCCATGGCAAAGGGCATGTCCTGGATTAAGACCAACATGAAAATGGGTTGGGACGAAAGTGATGCTACGGTGGCAGATTTACTCACCGATGGCTGCGACATGGGTATCAAATCCCTGTACCGGTATTTAAACCAGTATGAGAATGCGGAGCAGGAGGCAACTTCCATCGCAAAGCGCCTCATCGATATTGAAGCAAAGCTGGAGGCGGAGCTTAGAAAACATCTTTAGAACAATAGGATGACAGAAAACAAAGGAGAAACTTATGAAACTGAGAGATAAAGCCATCAATCTTGTTATGCGAACCTTTGGCGTACTGGCACAGGAGGCAGGCCATCATAGTGAAGAAAAGAAAATTACACCGGGAATGCCGGAACTTATCCGTGAGGTGGCCTCGGAGGGAGCCGTCATGTTGGAAAACCGGATTCTTCCTCTTGCAGAAGGTACAAAGGTTTCCGTGTTTGGCAGAGTGCAGATAGACTATTTTTGTACCGGCTACGGTTCCGGCGGTGATGTAAATGCGCCGTATAAAGTAAATTTGCTGGAAGGACTCCGCAACTGTCCTGATCTTATTGTAAATGAAACCCTTGCCAAGGTATATGAAGACTGGGTGGCGGCCAATCCGGCAGACCACGGTGCCTGGGGCACCTGGCCAAGATTCTATCCTGAAATGCCGCTGGATGAGGCGGTTGCAGGGCAGGCTGCCAAGGAATCCGACGTGGCAGTACTGGTCATCGGCCGTGCTTCCGGTGAAGACCGGGATGTAGTACGGGAGCCGGGCAGTTTCTACCTGACAGCAGAAGAAACCAAGCTGTTGGATACGGTTACTTCCGCTTTTGAAAATACTATTTTGCTGTTTAATATCGGTGGCATCATGGACTTTTCCTTCTTGGAAAAGTATAAGGAAAAGCTTGGCGCAGCCATCATTGTATGGCAGGGCGGCATGGAAGCCGGCAACGGTGTGGCAGACCTGCTTTGCGGTGCGGTAACACCATCCGGCAGACTCACCGACACCATCGCATGGAAGTATGAAGATTATCCGTCGGCAGCTAATTTCGGCGGAAAAGAATGTAACGAATATAAAGAAGATATCTATGTTGGTTACCGCTATTTTGAAACCTTTGCAAAGGACGCGGTACAGTATCCCTTCGGTTTTGGACGCTCCTATACGGAGTTTTCCACGGAGGTGGCAGAAATCACCCCGTTCTTAAATATTCTGGTGCGGGTAACCAATATCGGAGAGCAGCATGCAGGCAGAGAAACCCTCATGCTGTACATAGAAAAGCCGCAGGGAAAACTAGGGAAGCCTGCCAGAGAACTGGTTTGCTTTGCCAAGACCCATCTGCTTGACCCGGGAGAAAAGGAAGTCCGCATTCTTAATATTACCAAATATCAGATGGCATCTTATGATGCAGAGGGAGTTACCGGCCACAAGTCCTGCTATGTGCTGGAACCGGGCACCTACAACTTCTATCTGGGCGGTGATGTGCGCAGTGCCAAGCTGATTTATTCCTACGAGCAGGCAGAAACAGAAGTTATTGAGCAATGTTCCGAATGGGCAGCACCGGCAGAAGGCTTTGATTTGTTGTACGGGGAGGCTTCCGGCAAAGTGCCTGCAAGAGAACGCAACATCAGACAAACCATGTTAGACAGTCTTCCGGAAGCAGTTGAACTGACCGGTGATAAGGGCTACAAGTTGCAGGATGTAAAGAATGGTAAAGTGAGCCTGGATGAATTTGTGGCACAGCTTACATTAGAAGAGTTAGAGGCGATTTCCCGGGGCGCTTATCAGATGAATCATCCGTTGGGACCAAAGGGAAATACCGGTATTTTCGGCGGCGTTACCGAATCTTTACGGGAAAAGGGCGTGGCACCGGTAGTTACTACCGACGGTCCGTCCGGCATCCGTTTGTATGAATCCTGTTCCCTGCTGCCTATGGGAACACTTCTCGCCTGCACCTTTAACCAGCGCTTGATGAACCGCCTGTTTATGGGTGTAGCAGAGGAGATGAAGGAACGGGGCACCGATGTGCTTTTGGCACCGGGCATGAATATACACAGAAATCCGCTGTGCGGACGTAACTTTGAATATTTCTCCGAGGATCCGTTTGTGTCCGGTAAAATTGCAGCAGCCATTGTAAAGGGATTACAGAGTGTGACGGGAATTTCTGCCTGTCCGAAGCATTTTGCCTGCAATAATCAGGAGTTTAAGCGGAACCGCAACGATTCCCGTGTGTCGGAGCGCGCTCTTCGCGAAATTTATTTAAAAGGGTTTGAAATTTGCGTGAAAGAAGCGACACCGGTCAACCTCATGACCTCCTACAATAAGATTAATGGAGTCTGGGGTCATTATCATTATGAACTGGTGCAGGGAATCCTGCGCGGTGAGTGGAAGTATGAGGGTAACGTGATGACTGATTGGTGGATGCGTTCTTCCAAGAGTCCGGAGTTCCCTGAACTAAAGGACAATGCCTACCGTGTCCGTGCCGGTGTAGATGTGTTGATGCCGGGCGGAAAGTTAATCACCTTCTTCAGCCACAAGCCGGACGGAACCTTGCTTGCTACTTACGGTAAAAAGGATGGTATTACCTTAGGTGAATTACAGCGTACGGCAAAGAATGTGCTGCGTTGTGTGATGGAGTTGAAGATGTAAAAATTTTAATATGTTTTCTGCTAAATCCGGGAGGAGAAACCTCCCGGATTTTTCTTGAGTAAAAACTGAAATATATGAGTCCTTTAAGACTTGATTTAAGTGAACAAAGGGGGTATAATACCTTTTGTGAACATGTTCACAAAAATTAGGGGAAAAGGAAGTGCAGTCTATGCCAAAGATTATTGAAGGAGCCAGAGAAAAGATTCTGGTAAATGCGAAGAAGCGATTGTTTGAAAACGGATATCAGCATCTGTCACTTCGCGAGGTTGCAAAGGAAAGCGGAATTGCAACAGGAACAATTTATAATTATTTTGCAAACAAGGATTATCTGATTGCAAACATCATGCTGGAGGATTGGGAAAAAGCGGTAGAAAAAATGGATAGTAAGGTGACATCCGCCGCTACGGTAAAAGAGGGCGTTTTAGGAATTTGTCAGGCCATTGATGAATTCTGTGATATCTATACCTGCATCTGGCAGCAACCATCCGTGGCAGCAGCGGCAACTCCGGATTTACAGCACCGTCACGAGTTTTTAGCGGGTCAGATTGGTGAAAGAGTAAACCGCCTGTTAGACGAAAAAGGATATGGTAATCAAAAGAACTTTACAGCACTTATTGTGGAACTGATTCTTTCCTCCAACAGAAAAGAAAAAGTAAAGGAACAGCTTAGTACCTTATTGGAGCAGTTATATCCATCCAAATAAATTAAAGAGAGAAAGGGAAAAAGTATGAGCAGTTTTAAAAATTTAAGAATTGTGGACAATTTTTACCAGACATCCTCCTTCTTTCCAATGCCAACCGTGTTAATCGGTACATTGACGGAAGACGGAAAAACCAACCTGGGACCATACTCTCTGGTGCAGCCGTATTACATTGCAGGTAAGGACTATTACGCAATGCTTTTATGTTGCAGAAATTCCTCCAATACCGCCCAGAACATTTTAAGAAACAAAAAGTGCACCTTAAACTTTATTCCGGACGACCGCAAGCTTTTTAAAGAAGCAGTGCGTCTTGGCTTCCCGGGTGATACCACCGAAGAAAAAATGAAGAACTGTTTCTACACTTTGGAAGAAGGATTACGTGCGGTAGAGGATCCGCAGGGCAAGTATCCGCAGGTAGTAGCAGAAAGCTTCCAGGTAATGGAATGTACCTGGGTAGATACCTTAGACAACGCCCAGGACGATAAGCCGGGCATGTTAAACGGTTATCCTGCGCCATACCACGATTTCAACGGTATTACTTCGGAATTTGGTGCCCATTTTATCTTAAAGGTAGATAAGATTCTCATGAAGGAGAAGTACTACAATGCCATTGTTAACGGTGTGAAGGCAAAGGACTTCCCTAGAGTGCCGGTAGACTACGGTTACCGTGACTCCAAGAACTTCTGGTTCACCAAGTTTAAGAAACCGATTCCGGAGCTGCTTCCGGTACGTGAAACTACCGTGGCATCCGTAAAGTATGCGGCAGACCGTATTGATGACAAGATTAAATTTACCGATGAAGCTTGTGCAAAGTTAGTTAAGGTACCTCGTATTTTCCTGCCAACCGCATTAAAGGGCTGCGTTGCCTGGGCAAGGGAAAATAACGTTACCTTAATTACCGCAGAGCATATGGATATTATTAACGACAAGCGAGCAAAGGAGAAAAACAAATAATGAAAGTTGTACTTGCAGGAGCTTTTGGTAAGCTCGGAACCGACATTTTAATTGAATTATGTAAGCAGGGCCATGAGGTTGTGGCATTAGATCTGGTTACCAAGGAACTGGAAGGCTATACATACACCGCAAAGAAAATTGACGTAACCAAGCCGGAAACCTTAGCCGGTACCATGGATGGTGCAGAAACCGTTATCAGCACCGTTGGTCTTACCGGTACCAGTGCTACCATTACCAACTATGATATTGACTTGAACGGAAACATCAATCTCCTTACCGAGGCAAAAAAGGCCGGCGTAAAGAATTTTGTTTACATTTCCGTTATCAAGGCGGAAAGTGCGCCGGATGTTCCGATGCTTCATGCAAAGTACTTATTCGAAGAAGAATTAAAGAAGAGCGGTTTGAACTATGTGATTCATCGTCCGACCGGTTACTTCTACGACATTGCAAAGGTATTCATGCCAATGATTGAAAAGGGCGAAGTAACCCTGCTTGGCAAGAAGGCAGTATCCGCCAACGTTATCGATACTCCTGATTTTGCTGAGTTTATTGTGGCTCACATGACCGACGAAAAGAAGATGTACAACATCGGCGGTAAAGAAACTTATACTTATGAAGAACTGGCAAACTTGTTCTTTAAGGCAGCAGGTAAGGAGCCTGTAATCAAGCGTGCACCGGAATTTTTATTCAGCGTGCTGGCATTTGTGAACAAGCTGAAAAAGAACGGTAAGGAAGCTATTCTTAAGTTCTCCAAGTGGACATTGACCAACGACCTGGTAGGAGATACCGTGGTTGGTGAGGCAAGCTTCAAGGAATACATTGAAAGCCGTTATAACGAAGGAAAGTAGGTAAAATGACATGACATTAGGGCTCGGATTATTGATTTTATTCCTGGTTTCTCTGGTATGCGCAGCTATGGGGTTCTGGAAGTTTGTATACTTTTTATCCGTAGGTTACGGTTTTTCCGTAGCCGGCTGCGGTATTGCCATTTTGGCGATGGGCGGCTATAAAGATATTCTGATTGTTTTACTGGCATTATGTCTGGTGGCGTACGGCATCCGTCTTGGCGGATTCCTTTTGTACCGCGAATTAAAGGCAGCGTCTTTTAAAAAGCTGTTCAAGGAAATTTCCGGCAACGACAAACCAATGCCAATCTTTGTAAAGGCGACCATCTGGATTTGTGTGGCAGCTATGTATATGACCCAGGTTTCTCCTGTATTCTTCCGTATGTTAAGCGGTGCGGACGCTGCAGTGACCGGTTATGTTGGTCTGGCTATTATGATTGTAGCCCTCATCATCGAAAGCGTATCCGACAGCCAGAAGTCTGCAGCAAAGGCAAAGAATCCGAAGCGTTTCTGCGACAGCGGTCTTTTCAAAATTGTGCGTTGCCCAAACTATTTTGGCGAGATGCTGTTTTGGACCGGCGTTCTTATTTCCGGTATCGGTGCCATGAGCGGTTGGTTACAGTGGACCATTGCAATTATCGGTTACATACTGATTATTTATGTTATGCTTTCTGGCGCAAAGCGTCTGGAAAAACGCCAGAACAAGAATTATGGCGAAGATCCGGAATATCAGGCCTATGTGGCCAAGACACCGATTGTATTTCCGCTGATTCCGTTAAAGCATTTGGAAAATGTGAAGTGGATTGTATAATTTAGAGAGTATGGGCTGCTGCTTTTGCGGCAGCCTGTTTGCAAATGAGGGGGTAGAGTTATGGATGGAATTTCCGTATTTATGGCACTGGTGGATTTTATTCCGGTTTTGTTATTTTTTGCGGCAGCAGTGCTGTTACTAAAGGATTTGTATAATAAAATGGTTAAGGGAGCGTATGCTTTACTTGCAGCGGGTTCCATTATGGTGCTGATCGGCGGAATTTATAAAGCTTTATGGAAAATTTTATATGCACTGGCGGTCTGTGATTATCCCGCGTTGGATACCAGTCTGTTTACCTTCCAGGGACCGGGATTTTTACTGGTGTTCGCAGCGTTACTTGGCATGTTTACAAAGAAAAACAAAAAGCATGTAACACTGCATTCTGCCGCTGTTCCTGTGATAGTCAGCAATATGCCGTTTATCATTTTGCAAATTATCGGTTGTACCGGTGTACAGGGCTGCCTGATTGCGGTTTCCGTAAAAATGAAGAAGAAATTGCCGGTTCTTTGTTTTATCCTGGCATTCATCTTCATGATGGGCATGGGATATCTGGGGGCAAAGTTTGATGATAGCTCTTCCATGCATTGGCTTGCCCAGTGTACCAACATCATTTCCCAAGGTGCTTTGTTTGCAGGAGTGTGGTTACTTCACAAAGCAGGTCTTAGCAAGGAAGACTGCTTATGGAGTGCAATGTAATAAAGAGATTAGGCGCGGATGGTAATCCATCCGCACTTTTTTGATTGAAAAAAATGGTTTACTTTCTGAACAATTAGTCCTATTTTGTTCAGAAAATTCTTGTAAACTCTTTCATATAGTGCTAAAATATATCTCGTATAGGGTTTTTAGTATACTAAATTACTAAAGGAGAAAACGAGGTATAAGTTATGGAAAAGAAAAAGGCAAAACTTCCTGCATCACCGGAGCGAATATTAAAGGTTATGATGATTATGACCTTCAGCGTGGCTTCGGTATTCTTTCTTAAGAATTTGCTGGGAGCAAACGTAAAGGGCGCAATTGTGATTGGAATTTGTCTTGCGGTATTCGGCGGTTTTATTTACTTATCGAATAAATTGAAAATGCCGGCAACGACCAGACAGCTGGCTATCAGTGTGGGGCTGATGCTGGTAGTATTTATGATTTCCTGTAACAGCGGTGATTTTTTAAGTGATGACTTTATTTTACTGTTAGCAGTTGTCGGATTGGGCGGTTTATATCTGGAACCGTTATATCCGATTGTACAGGGTGCGGTTGGTCTTGTTTTGTTGATTTTACTTCGCATTTTATTCCCACATAAGGCAGACCCGAACGGTCAGTTTATTATGTGTCTGGCAATTTTTGCGGTGGCTTCTTTTGTTATGTACATGTTGGTAAAGCGTGGTAGAGCTTACATTGAGCTTGGTAACGAGCGTGCGGAACAGGCAGAGCATTTACTGGCTTCTATCCAGCAGGTAGGTGCCGAACTGGAAGCAAACTGTGAGCAGTCTTCCGTCCGTGTTGCCGGTATTTCCGAAATTAACGACAACTTAAAGGCAAATGTGGCAGAGCTAAAAAAGGGTTCCGAATCCGTAACCGAAGGAACCAGAGAAGTTGGTGAGGCTTGTATCGAGGCTATGACCCAGATTACCGTAACCGGCGGACATATCGCTTCCATGAACGAAGCAATTCAAAAAGTAGAAAACGCATTAGCGGAAAACAGTGAAAATATGCGTGCCATGTCTGCACAGATGCAGAATGTTAGAAAAGAAATTGCAGAAGAAAACGAAGTATTTGCTATTCTGCAGAATCAGATTAATGATATCGCAGCAGTAGCAGACCAGATTACCAGCATTGCGGCCAGCACAAAGATGCTTGCGTTAAATGCCTCCATCGAAGCTGCAAGAGCAGGTGCTTCTGGTGCGGGTTTTGCGGTAGTTGCTTCCAAGGTACAGGATTTGGCGGTAGACAGTAACCGTTGTTCCGATCAAGTGGTTGCCATCGTAGAACAAATGAAAGATCAGATTGCAAGAACTGCCCAGGAATTACAGGACAGTGTGCAGGCAATTGAAGAGTCCGTGGGCACACTGGCAGGTCTGGAAGAAGCAAATGCAGGACTTACCACCCAGTTCATCGGCCTTTACGAGAACATCGAAGAGCAGAATTACAACATTCAGGGTATCGACTCCATCTTCGGTAATCTGCGTGACCGCGTTCTGGAAATGGGTGCTTATGCAGAAGAAAACCAGGCAATGGTTGACTCCATCGCAACAGCAACCAAGTCCTACCGTCACTATGTAAACGACATCGTAGAAGATACCAAGCATATCCACAACTTATCTGCGGCAATGCTTGAAACTTCCGCAGAGATTCAGAAGTAGAAGTGTAAATTTCATAAGTTGAGTTTTGGGGCTGCCGCAAGGCAGCCCCTTTTAAGTTGTTTCCGCACCGATTTTTCCTGCCGACTCCGCTGCTTTCCACGGGGGCTTGCCGGTCCGGCCTTCGGAACGAGGACTATGTCTGCTTATGGCCGTTTTGCCAAAACTCGCGAACGGAGTGGGGAATGTATTGTAGTGCTTTGCCTTGTTCAAAACATCCTGCGGATGTACTCTCTAAGGAAGGTGCAAAGGTACTCTTAGACAACAAGTTGTCCAGAGGTACCCTACGCACCTTCCTTAAAAGTGCTTGCGCACTTTTTGAACAAGGCAAATCGTTAGAGACATTATCACTCCGTCCGCTCAAACAGTTGGCCAAAACGGCCAACACATCCATATCGTCCCTCCAGACTGAACCGGAGCCGCCGGGAAAGCCCGGAATGTCGGTGCGGGGAAATGGTGCGGAAATGTTACGGGTTGCAAGGGCGACAGGTTATGGTATAATAGAAACAGTTAGACAAATCTTGCTAATGTTTGTCAAGAATAAGTTTAAGAAGTTTTAGGCTAAAAAAGGGTAACCTTAATAAACCTACGTATTGTAGATTTTTTAGAAATATATGATAATGAACTCAGATTTACTTATAAAGCTCCATCGCACGAGCATAGTAAATCCGGAGAAACTTATTTACGCCAGCCATTTTGGCTACGTTGTAGGGTTTTCCTTCCTGTTCCTTTTTCAGCATAAAAAGGTAGACAGGATCATCTTGAGGTTTTGTCAGTTTAAGGGCCTGCATAACCTCAAAACAAGCTTTTCTGAGGGCGGCACTGCCACGTTTTGAGATGTGGCGGTTCCTGCTCTCGAATTGTCCTGACTGGTAAGGTGGTGCATCATTTCCGGCAAAGGAATTAAGTGCTTTACCACTATGAAAACGGCGAATATCACCAATCTCGGCGAGAATGATCGGACCAAGTCGGTCTCCAACACCAGCCATAGAACGAAGAACTTTGTATTCCGGTATGGTTTCTGCAATGGTTTGCATTTGAAGAATAATCTCATCAGCAGCATTCTGAGAAGTGGATAAAAGGTCAACACATTGACTCTGGGCAAGTTGGATATATGGGTCTTCCCCTCTGGTTGTAATGCTGTTCGCAGCAAGCTCATATATTGCTAAGCCTTTACTTGGAGCATGACGGTCACGGGTTTTCTTGACAAGAGTTGCATAGCTTGAAAGAAAACGTGTTTTGCCGATTTTATTGATTTCGTCAAAGGATTTAAAACGCTTGATAAAAAGTAGTAAAACACATTGCTCGGGATTTCTGCTTTTTAAAGGCAGTATACGGGTAATACCAGGCATCGTCTGGTCAAGCAGATCAATCAGTTGAACTTTTGTATATGACACGGAAGAAATACGCTGATT
>JAGAQI010000131.1 GCA_017622795.1 Lachnospiraceae bacterium | reverse complement strand
TGATTTCGAGTCAGTCTCGTTACGGCCTCTTCGATACGTCTCCAAATGTTAAATTGTATGAAACAACTTAAACATTTTAACACAATTTTCTATAACATTCAAGCACTAAAATATCATCATCAACAGCCACAAAATCAAAATGTGTGCCGGATAGAAGGCATAACAAAAATACTGGAACCACTTGCTGTGATACCCCTGCTTGCCGTTATACAGCCAGATTGGCACCAGGGCAAAAACGGCGAAGTACTGCTGTCTTACCTCAAACATGTGTCCAAACAGCTCCCACTGATAAACCATGCCGCCCACTTCTTTATTTATCAGAATCATCAACAGCAGCTGGCCCGCATAATTCCACCACTTTGTGCCGCGAAGAAAATAAAAGGTCAGCACCATCCACACACCATAGTGCATGTAATCCATGAAAGAGAACATACCTACCACGGTTCCGAGCAAAATTGTGCCAACAGCCGTAAAGCCCCGAATCCACCACTTGCCGGTAGCTTTTGCTTTTTCGTTAAGACTCATTAAGCCAATACACAAAAGAAAGCACCACAGCACATTCTGATGGAGCGGAAAAAACACCCTTCCGCACATCATCAGGTTAAACGGTATCTCAGAAATCAGGGCAAACAGCAACAGTCTTCCTGCATAGCGTTTTAGGTTTTTGGTATGGAAAAAGCCCTCCACCGTCATAAATGCAAAAATAGGAAAGGCAAGACGACCAAGACAGGTCATCCATTCTGCATTCCACGGAATAACAGTTGCCCACAAATGGTCACAAAGCATAAAAGCCATGGCAAGGATATGCAGTGCAAAAGAAGTAATTCCAAACTTACATCTGTTTTCTGACAATGAAGTATTCATCTCCTCTCTTATAATACGGGCAGGACTGACGGTGCCCGGACACAAGTCTTGCGTACTCGTCCTCATCCATATTCATTTCGCACATATATGCCTCGTAGTCTTCATCATAAGCGTAGTACTGGCACTCTTCACACTGGGTCATTTGGCTTCCTCCACATTCATTATTGTGCCCATAAACAGCGGCTCAAAATTATCACATTCCACAATCAGATATACGAACGGACGGTTTAAGTTGACTACCTTTACCGGCTGTAAGGACAGGGCCTTATTCTGCATAGCCACTGCCGTTGCGGCTCCTGCTTTCGTGCCGTATTCGTCCACTGCAATAAAGCACTTCTGGTCTACACTGCTGATATAAATGTTGCCCGCATCAGAGGTTGCCATCTTGGTAAAATCCGCATCGCTGTCAGAAAAAGCATCCGTCATGCCCATCTGCTGTAAAATGTTATTCATGTTAAAACCATAATCCACAGAGAATTTCGGCAGGGTTGCTTTTACTTCTGTCGGTATTTTGCCATTGAAAAGTGCACGAAGCTTTTCTGCGGTCAGGCTCTCCACATACTCTTCCATGGTCATGCCTTCCGCCGGAAGCAATGCCACAAAAGCGTACTCATTGTCGTCATAATATTTGATAAAGCCGGTGGTGTTTTCATCCTCCAGATACAGATTTTCGTCGGAATGCATCATGGAAACCAGCTTTTCTTCGCCTGCTTCTGTAGTGAAAATATCATTCCAGATGTCTGTTTCGCTATAAATCTTGCCCCATCTTGCATCAAAGCTTAAGGCATTTACCAGATAAATTACGTCCGTTGGATCGATTTCTTTCAGGATGCCCGGAATCATACCGTCGGTGTTTTCAGAAACCCAGTCATTGATGTTTTGCAGGGTACTTGCATCAAACGGGGCCTTATAAGCTGCTGCATCAAAAAAGGTTTTGTTGTACTGCAAAAAGTAATCGTTCACATGAAGACTTGGTACGTTCTTGTACCAGATACCGTTTGCCATGTGCACCTTGCAATTGTCATTTTCCGGAAGCAGGAAAGTAAACTTCTTTGCATAGGTCAGATAATCACCTTCGGTAACTGCCAAAGCCTCCTGCATCTGCTGCTTAGTTTCACCGTTTGCTCCGGCTTCTACCATGCAAAGTACTGTCCAGGCTGACATTGGGGAAACCAACACATTTTCACCATTCCCTGCCTCTTTTAAGGCATTCTGAAACATTGGCACACCAAACTGAGTAATCGGATGCTCCGGGAAATTATCGTTCCACTCCGTAGCCATCAGTTCGATGCCGCCCATTAGGTCTACGGTTTCGGTAAGCAGTTCTTCCGGTGCTTCTGCAGGCAGATTGCCGTCTGCCAAATCTTCTACCGGAATGCTTGTAACTTCGTTTTCTTTTCCCGGTGTCACAGTTTCGCCTCCCATAGCATCCTCTCCGACACAACCCGCCATTCCTGCAAGCATGCAGCCACATAATATCATGCACAAAAATTTTTTCTTCATTATCAAATCATCCTTTCCTTCTGCGACTTCATTCGCCTTTATCCATTAGACGCAAACCCGCAGGAAAAAGTTTCAATAATTTATCCGAGCAATAATTCTACTGCCAGCTGCTCCTTCAAACGTCCGGACTTTACATCTTCCTCCAAGGTGAGGCTGTAATTTACCAGCTTCTTTAAATCCTCCATTTGGAAGCGGTCTGCCTGAGCCATATACTTTTGTACAGCAAAAGGAGGTACTCCGAGAGCAGAGGCGATACTGCCTTTATCTGCACGGTTCTTTTTCATTTCTTTTACAATCAGCAAATAATGGAACTGCCGCTGAATCATATACAGGATACCCATCGGTTTTTCCTGCAAGGCAATCAGGTCATAATACAGCTCTAAAGCCTGTTTTTTACGTCCCTGTGCCATAGCTTCTACCATAACAAATATTTTGCCCGTAATCTGTTCAGAACACACCTGTCTGATGTCTTCTGCAGTAACCACATCTCTGCCCATCGTATAGCAAACCAGTTTTTCCAACTCGTTCTGAAGCTTTGCCATATCGGTGCCCGCCTGCTCCAAAAGGAATTCGATGGTTGATTCCGTAATTTTACGCTCTTCCCGCTTCAGCAGGGAAGCTACCCACATTTTCAGTTCCTGTTCGGTCATACCGTTCATCTCACAAACGTAGCCATGCTCCTTCACCGCCTTATACATGCGGCTCCGCTTATCTACCTCGGTTTCCACAAACACAAGCACTGCCGTGTCCGGAAGCTCCGGTATATAGTCCGCAAAGTCTGTAGAGTTCTTAAACCAGCCGGTATTCTCCAAAATCAGCAAATGATAGTCCGCAAAAAACGGCAATGTATCAGCAAACTCTCTTACCTCTTTTTCATCAATTCCTTTACCGGCATACTCCGCCATATTCATGGCGTCGGAATCCTGAAGCACCGCTTCCTTCAGCTTATTTTTATACAGGCGCTTTAAATACTCCTCCGTGCCGTACAGAAGGTAAACCCGCTTAAACTCTCTATTTTTAATGTCTTCTTTAATGTTTTTCATGGATGGCTCCTTGACAAACAGTCCCTTTGTCACTCAAAATTTTCGAAAAAGAACAATACATAATTAATACGATTCATTTTTAGAATACCACATTTTCACAAAAATGTACACGCTATTCCTCACAAAATAATTTCCTCAGCATGCCATCCAATGCCCTGGTATTCAGCGGATTTTTGCTTGTTTCGTGAGTAATAAATAAATTCACTCCCAGATATATCTTGTTTTTCTCAAATGTATTTAGCTTATGTAAGGCATTTTCCGCATAGTCTGCATCATCCATCATACCAAAATGCTCCAAATATACTTCTTCGCGCTCCGGCATTTTGAGAATTGTAAAATCCGGATATACCCTGAGTCCTCCTACCAGAGTAAGCGGATATTCATAACGATACGGGATTCCCAATGCATGCAATTTATCTGCAATAATTTTCTCCGATTTTGAACGGACACGTTCACCTCGCTCTGTTATAATTTCATTTTCCTCATCATCAAAACTTTTCCCTTTGTAACTAACATCTTGCCATTGTCTGATGTATTCTTCATCGGAGATTATTTCTGCCTCAATTAGTTTTCGCCGTCCCGGAATTGTATCTTGATATAATTGTTTTAAACTTGTTCTTTCATACGTTCTAAGAAATTTTTCAATCGCATGAATTCTTTCCTTTGCTTTATTCATCACCATAGTATCATAATCCCGCTGTGCAATACTTTTTGCCAATACCTTTTCCTGCTTTCTTAAATATCTACCATTACTCCTGCTTTCATTGGTATCTTTCGACTCACTATTTCTATAGTAATATTCCGTCTTACCATTCCATTCTCTGACTCTCAGGTGACCTTCCGGCACATGATTAAGCCTTTGTTTAGCCATTTCTACTACATGATTCAATTGTGCTAACTCTTCTTTCAAAATATATTCTAGTCTTTTCATTCTACAGTCCTTTCTGTTTCCAAAATCCAACTTATTGCTTATTACCATAAAATTATTGGTACATAAAATTTTTTATTAACCAACAAATTCTCACTTTATTCAAATTAGTTGGTCTCCATTGTAATTCAAAAAACCAACTTAAATCTTTTCTTTCTCACTTTGTTGGTTTTTATAAAATTACATAAACCAATATTTGTCTTATTTTCCATCTTCTGTTGGTATTTTATAAAATAAGTAAGGCCAACAAAACAGCAATTATCCTCATTTCATTGGAATCACAAAAAATCGAAATCCAATTTACCTACATACTTTCTTGTTTGATTGGTTTTTGATTTTGAACGTCATCCCAACTATATGTTCTTATTTTCTAATTGGTTGGATTTCTGCCCGACCAGGCCCACACTTTCACCGCCTGGTCGGGCATCCAACCAAAAAATAAGCAGTATCTCCTTATAGCGCTCTACTCCCGAACAAGTTTCCTCCATCCGTGCACCACAACACCCCTGCGCTCTTTCTCCTCCACAAGAACTGCCCCATGCAAATCCGTACGGAATACCTCGGCACCGGAGGCAGCAAGCCGATTCACAACTTCGGCATGAGGATGCCCGTAGGAATTGTGATAACCACAGGAAATGACCGCTACATCCGGCTGTACATACTCAATAAATTCCCGGCTTGAGGACGTTTTTGAACCATGATGACCAACCTTAAGCAACACAAGCTTTCCATTACGCAAAGCAGACATATTCACCGCTCCCAAATGTGAAATAATCTCTGCCTCCGGTGCAATACCTGCATCCCCGGTCAGCCAGGCAACAAGCTTTGGTGTCTGCAAAAGAAATACAAGAGATGTGTCATTGTCCGATTCCTTCGCGTGATACGGATGCAGACATTCCATGAGAAATTCTTTTTCCCGGTATAGCATCTCACCTGCTTCTATATAACGGACATTCACATTCTTTGAACTTGCCAAAGCCTCCAATTCCAAATATGCTTCTGATTTTTCTGAAACCTTTGGTAAAACAAGCTCTTTTACACCCACAGCACCCGCATATCCGGTGGCAAAAGCAACTTCTCCTTCGTATACCGGCATTGCACGTAAAAGTTCCCTGATACCACTAATATGGTCCGCATCCAGGTGGGAAACTACCGCCATGTCCACAAGAAGAATTCCGTTGTATTTCAGCACCGGAGACAGACGATACTCTGTCAACTGAAGCACATCGCTGCTGCCACAGTCCGACAAAATCACGGTTCCGTTTGGCGTCGTAATTAACGCACCATCTCCCTGGGAAACGTCCATAAATAAAAGTTCTGTGTTCCTATTTGACGGAAAAAATAATATTCCTATCGTGCAAATCAGACCGGCTGCCAGTATAACCTCCTTTTTTTGAACAGCAGTTACAGACGACTCTGATGTAGCAGAACCGGATATCTTCTCTCCGGCGACATTTCGGAAAAAACACCAAAGCACCCCTGCCAACAAGCCATAATAAACCACCAGCTGCCACACCGCCGGCTGCCCCAGCAATACAAATGAAAACGGAAGCTTCTGGGTCACCTCACACAGCCATTCATAAAATTCCAGTAAAAGATAAGTGCCGCCCACCGGAAGCTTTGCAGGCACCGGCCACCAAAGTCCCAACACTGCCGATATCAGACCTCCGCCGATAATCAGGGAAACCAAGGGGATTACCAAAAGATTTAAGAAGATTCCGTATGGCGATAATTCATAGAAAAACCAAAGGGATATCGGCAGTGTCATGCATTGAATCATGCCCCCGTACAGCATGACACACCACCACGGCCGTTTTCCGTCATACTCCTGCTGTACCACATATTCCGCTTCCTGTGCCAAAGCTATCCCAAGCACTGCCCCGAAAGAAAGAAGAAATCCGGCTGAGTCTACTTCTGCAGGCCATATCGCAGTAACTGCAATAGCAGCAAAAGAAAGAGAAGAAAGCAAATCGTAGCTTCTTCGCAGTAGTATGGCACCAAAAGTAACCAGACACATAATTGCTGCTCTGACCGACGAAGTACTTGCTCCGGTAAAAATTACATAAAACCCTAAAAACAATACCGCTGTTACCGCCGATAACCGAAGCGGTACCGTCAATTTCCGAAGCACCCGGAACAATCCCATGCATAACATCGAAATATGTAAGCCTGATATGGCAAGAATATGCGAGATACCGTTTTGGCGGTACAATGCTTCTATCTCTTCCGGAAGCAAATCCTTGTCTCCCAACAGCATAGCCGTCAGTACCCCTGCTTTGTCTTCCGGATACAAAGAACGGATACTTTGCCGTAACCGTTGCTTTAGCAAAAAGAATGCCTGCCCCGGCCCACTCTTTGTATCCTGTATTATGGTAACCCGTAAGGCAGAAACATCAGCGAATACTCCTTTTCCCGAATAATACTCATACGCATCAAACTGGCCCGGATTTCCCGCTGGCTGAAAGGTAGAAAACTTGCCAAATACCCGGATTCGGTTTCCTACCTCGGATTCCGGCAGCCATTCCTTTCCTTCTTCCTCCACGCGGACACGGCAGTCCCCTGTTGACTGGTTTTCCTGCCCGTAATATCCGATAATTTCACAGTCCGTAAGCTCCAAAATCACATTATCTTCTACTGTTTTGGATATTACAATCCCTTCCACGGTAACATAGCTCTCTCCCTCGGAATCAAGCAGCTGCCAGGGACGTTCCTGCAACTCACTCTTCTCCGCATAGTTTTCCATGCGCCAAAAGCCGGCAAGGAAAAGGCAGGGAATTAGTAAAAGCAGAAATGTAAACTGCGGATACCACTCTGTTTGTAAATATCGATTTAAACTTTGGGGGTGTTTTTTTAAGACTAAGAGTCCGACGATAATCAGAATAAAATATACTAACAGAACTATCGATGTTCCAAATTCCGGCTTACGGCTTGCCAAGAGAATTCCGGCAAGCCAGGAAGCCGCTAATATACACATAGGTCTTTTCAAATTTATTGTTCTCCTTCAACGATTTCTAAGTTTCGTTCAAAGGTAGAAGAAAAATCCAGATTATAGTATGTTTTCCTGGTAGAACCATTAATTAAAAACTGTACGCGGTACACGTTAGAAAGCTCCGTCAAGGAATTAACCACCGAATAAATGGCCGCTTCGGCTGATATTTCTTTCCGTTTTTCCATGAATTTCTCGTTGAAATCAACATAACAAATACCGTCACGGATTGTAACTTTGTTTAACACCGTTCCTTCCGGAATTACAGCTTGTCTGTCATCCATGATCGGGCCATCCATCAGCTGTTGTAATATAAGCCGTTCTGTAGACAGAGAACCGTCATAGGTAATCTTTAAATTGGATTCCAACAAAGCATCGCCCTCCAGGTTTGCAAAATAAACGGATACCTTTGCCTCCTGATAAAATTCCGAATTTTCACCGGTAGTATCAATAAAGTCTTCTGCTGTCAACACACCTACCGGCTTTCCGGAAGATGTAAGCAGTGGTTGTGTTCCTATAAAAAATTCTACCGCCGTGACCTTGTCTAACTGGCATAAAGTCTTTACAATGGCTGCCCGGCGTAATACCTCCGTGATTAATGATGAGGCACTATAATCCGATGAAAATCGCAGAGATAGCAAGCCTGCACTGTCTATTTTATATTCGTAGATTGGATTTTTATCCGTAAGCACCGCTTTTTCAGCATCAGTCCAAAGAACAGCTTCCAATTCCGTTAACAGCTCTGCTACCTGTTCTTCCACTGTTCCTCTGGAAATTTCATAATTCTCACTGATTACTTTTGTCCGTTCTTCATTCAGATAGTACAATTTTGTTGAGCCCTCCGGCAGTTCGACAGTAATCAGTTCCCGCACCGGGGGAGCTTCCTCTGCACAAGCAAAAAGCAACAGTAGCAGCATCAAAAGAGGGAGCAGAAAAATTCTGCTCCAAACATATCCTATGCTGTTTTTTTGCCTGCCCTTTTGCATTATTCTTTGTACTCCGGTATAAAGTTCAGCGGAATGCGCACAACAAATACCGAACCTTCTCCTTCTTTTCCTGAAACCTTAATATTTCCTTTGTGCATCATTACTGCACTCTTTGTAATCGCAAGTCCTAAACCGGTACCTCCGGTTGCTCTTGACCTTGCTTTATCTACCCGGTAGAAACGGTCGAAAATATATTTCTTTGCTTCTTCCGGAATACCGATACCGGTATCCTCTACCCGGACATAAAAGTATCGGTGATCCGCGTTCAGGGACACCTTTACCATACCGCCTTCTTTATTATACTTAATGGCATTTTCAATCAGATTGGTAAATACCAATGACATTTTTACTTCGTCTACTTCCGCCAGTACGTTACGGAAGCTTTCAAATACCATCTCCACATTACGTTCTTTTGCAATAGGACGTAACCGACGCATAATAATTTCTAAAAGCTCATTGATGCTGACCTGGGCAATTTGCATGTCGCCTTCTTTTCGGTCAAGCTTTACAATATTCAGCAAATCGGTAATAATTTCATTTTCTCTGTCAATTTCGCTGTTGATGTCATGCAAAAACTCCTGATACAGTTCTTCCGGTATCCCTTGCTGTCCTACCAGGGATTCTGCCAATACTTTCATGGAAGTCAGCGGCGTTTTTAATTCGTGTGATACATTGGATACAAATTCCTGACGACGCTGTTCCGTGTTTCGCATATCATCTAACATGTAATTTACGGAATCTACAATTTCCTCAACCTCGTAATTTCCCGATACCTCTAACTTTTCTTCCAGGTCTCCCTCTGCCAGCTGCCTGAGGGAAAATGCCAGTTTTTTAAACGGAAATGCCATTTTCGCCGCTGCAATCAGAATGGCGCACAGAGCCAAGCCAACAAAAAAAGAAGTTAGAAGCAGGGAATTCCGGCTAATATCATCTGTCAAACCAACCTGCTTCGGGTTTTCATAGGTAAAAATAACACTGCCCAACACCGTCTTTCCTAACGCATCACGGATTTGATAAATAATTTCCGTTGTATCCTCGTAAAAGTACTGATAGGAAACTGTCTTATCCAAAAGAGACCGCACCACTTCTTCAGAAATCATGGTTCTTCCTTCTTCTCTTTTGAAAGTATCCTTCACGATTTGAAGCTCGGAATTAACCACAATAATGCGTCCGTCATAAATTTGGGATGCCGTATCCATAGCCGCAGAAAGCTCTGCCTGAGCCGCATTGTTCAGGTAGCCTGTATTTTGTATTCGGTTAGCAAAATCAGCGCACAATTCCTGTACCTTACTCAGCCGCTCCTGCTTTACCTGCTCCCGATAGCTGTTAACAAACAGCACTGCAACCACAGCCAGCGGAATAATACACGCCAAAACAAGGGCAAATATTACCTGCACATGGAGACTGTTCGCTTTTCCGGAACGTCGTTTAATGCTCAAAATAATACCCCACTCCCCATTTCGTATGTACATACATTGGCTCACTTGGATTCTTTTCTATCTTTTCACGCAAACGACGGATATGTACATCCACCGTTCTGGCATCTCCCGGATAATCTTTTCCCCAAACAATATCCAGCAGGGAATCTCTGTCATACACTTTATTCGGATGGAATACCAAAAGCTCCAGCACATCAAACTCTTTTGCTGTTAAATTAACTTCCTGCCCGTCAATATATACACGACGGCTGCTGCAGTCGATGGTCAAATCGCCATAGGTAGCTTCCTTTACTTCCTCCTCTTTCTTGCTGCTGCGACGCATAATGGCTTTAATACGGGCCTTTACTTCCAGAATATTGAATGGCTTTGTAATATAATCATCTGCGCCGTATTCCAGGCCAAGGATTTTGTCCATATCATCATCTTTTGCTGTTACCATGATAATCGGCACATCGGAAAATTCCCTTACCTGCTGACATACCTCATATCCGGTAAATATTGGGAGCATTACGTCTAACAGAATAACATCATAGGTATTTTCTTTAATCATATCCAATGCTTCCTGACCATCATAAGCGCAGTCCACCTGCATGCCTTCCTGTTCCAGGCTGAATCGTATTCCCTTTACGATTAACTTTTCATCATCTACTACAAGTACTTTCTTTGCCATACTGTTAAATGCTCCTTTCTTGTTCCTATTTCACAGTAATTTTATCTTTGATTTTTTCAAACATAGCTTCACCGATGCCGCTGACATTCATAATCTCTTCAATGTCGGTAAATTGCCCGATTTTTGCACGGTACGATAAAATTGCGGTTGCCTTGGCTTCTCCGATTCCCGGAAGATCCATTAACTGTTCTGCAGTTGCAGTGTTTAAATTCAAAATTCCGTTTTGAGAAAACGCCTGTCCTGCGCCTTCTTCTCCGGATACCTTAAGTTCGGCAGACAACTCTTTTGTTTCTGCCACACTTAAAATATAAATCCGCTCTCCGTCAGTAATGCTTCTGGCTAAGTTATGATATGCAGGGTCAGCTTCCGACGAAAACCCACCTGCCATGGTAACCGCTTCGTACAACCGGCTGTTATCCGGCAGTGTATATACTCCCGGTGCATTCACTGCACCACACACATACACCACTACCTCCCCCGTTGCCTCTTTTCCAAAGTGCTCACCGGATGTAGGTTCCGGCTCTACTGTAATCAAAATACTGGTCAGTTCTGTGTCAGTTTTCTGTTTTTCCAAACTACTTTTTTCAAAGAAAAAATACCAGACACCGGCTCCCAGAAAAAACATAAGGACCAGTGCTGCTTTTACATATTTTTTTGTTTTCCGATTCAATTGGTTCCTCCTTTATTCAGGAGTCCCTCATTTCCGGCCGCTCAGTTTCATTGTACCCAAAAATACTCTTAAGTGCAAGAATTACTTTTCTATTTCCACTTAAATACAATCACACCGGCGATTAAAAGCAGCATACCAATTAGCTTGCTCACATCAAAAGTGGCTTTCTGTGTGCCAAACAGCCCGAACAGTTCAATCAGATAGGCCACCAGAAGCTGTGTAACAATAATGAACATATTCGCCTTTGCCGGTCCCAAAATTTCTACACCCTTGATTACCGTGTACGTAATAAAAGCACCCATAGCACCGCCTAATAGCATATATTTATTATCAATCGCAAACAGGGAAGTTACTGTTCCCTGCCGACCGGTAAAAAACCAGGCTGCTACACACACTAACAGTGCTGAAAACTGTACAAATCCGGACGCTACCCAGATACTGCTCTGCTTTGTTACACCGGTGTTAAACACACCTTGTATACTCATCAGAGCACCGGATAAAATAGACAATAACATACCAAGCATAAAGTTTATTTCCTCACTTTCCGAACAATTCTTTTTGCCTAGTATTTCTTCCTTTCTCCCGTTTTATTCCTGCGGAACCGCAAATAGCATCTCCGATTTCGTAAAATCCTCCGGTATCACCAGCCATCCTCCGTTTCCGTCAATATCATACCCGCACGCCCGAAAAGCAGCCCATACCAAATGCGCACACTGGGTTCCCCAATATTCTCCGTCCATATCCTTATCGTCTATCACCCCAGGACTTAGCATGTATGATACATTTACCAGATGCTTTTTTGCGTACTCCGCCACTCTCCTTCTGGTTTTTTCCGGGGCCTTTAACCTTAAAACCAGCACATGGGGATACCTTTGCCATTCTCGCAGTTCTGAATATTCCGACTCCGTACCGATTCCAAATGCTTCCAGTGTAATTCCTTTTTCCGCATCTGTTACAATGGCTGCATGACCATGCCTAAAGCAAAGGCAATACGTGGAATCTGTCACTAAAATATCCCCGTCCTGTATGTCCGTAAATTTTGGATGGTACACTCTTTGTCCGTGCCGGTTCTCCTCGTATTCTTCTTTGATTACATAATAAAAAGTCTCCGTTTTATATTGGCTCTTATCACTTTGAAACACCGTCCAATAGTTTGGAACCGAAACTAAAATTATTAATAAAAGTGCTGCTGCAAGTACATACAAAAACCGTTTCATTTTTCCCTCCTGCAGTTACTTTTTCCAAATCCGGGAATATCTATGCACACCTTTGGGCAGAAAAAAAGCACCGCCAAAGCGATGCTTCTAACTATTCTATATTCGGTTAATTCCGCGTAATACCTCATCCATCCATTTATCTACGGAATAGGTTTCCGTATCGAAAATTTTTACGATTACTCCGTATGGGTCTGCATCCCCGGCAAAAGCATTGGCTTCATCGGTATCCACATGCATTGCCAACCGGAATGACGGGCTGACACGGACTACTACATCCGCATAAATTAAGTTTCTTTCATAGCTTTTGGTAATGACAAAAACATTTTCATTATCCCGGACATTATACTGCAAGGCATCCACCGGACGCATATGAATATGGCGTTTTGCGACAATAACACCCTTATCCAAAGTGATTTCCTTATCTCCTGCCCGTAAAATGCATCCCGGAGTTCCTTCAATGTCACCGGATTGGCGGATGACACTCGGAATGCCAAGCTTTCTTGTATCGGTTACGGAAACCTCTACCTGGGTTTCTTTACGGAACGGACCTAATATGGATACCTTTTCAAATTCCCCCCGGGGACCTACTACTGCCAGTTTTTCTGCTGCCACATACTGACCGGGCTGGCTTAACTCCTTTACGAAAGTTAATTCCCGTCCTTCACCGAACAGTGCTTCAAAATCTTCTTTTGTAATATGAATGTGTCTTGCCGATGTTTCAATCGGTATTCTTGGCGGCATGTCTTTTTCCTCATTTCTTTTCTTTTACTTTAGTATAATCTTTATCAATCTCAATCACGGCAAAATAAACCGGATTATATTTCCAGATTTTATTTTGTATCTGATCTGCCAAATCCACATCGGATATCGGGAAATCAAACGGAACAACCATGTCAAAAATTAAATTGGTATGGGTTGGTCCTGCTACTACCCGGAAATCGTGAATGGATAACACCTCGTCAACCTCTTTCACAATACCGGTAACAACTTTTTTCAGTTCCAACGTCTGCTCATCTTTTGTGCTGACCGGATCCATATGAATTACCGCTGCACAGTGCAGTTCGCTTTTTAAACGATGCTCCACATTATCAATCATGTCATGCAACGCTAAAATATCACCATCCGCAGGAACTTCCGCATGAAGGGAAATCATCACCCTGCCCGGTCCGTAGTTATGTACAATTAAATCGTGAATACCTATGATTTCCTCTTCCTCATTCACAATATCTTCAATACGCTGCACAAACTCCGGCTCCGGTGGTTGCCCCAGCAACGGATTAATGGTTTCCTTGGCAGAATTAAATCCTGCGTAGAATATCAATAACGCTACCAGCACACCGCAAACACCATCAATCTGGATACTGGTATAATGAGACACCAGCATGGAAATGAGCACCACCGTAGTGGCACCCATATCACTTAAGGAATCCATAGAGGTAGCTAACATTGCTTCACTGCGGATTCTCTTACCAAATTTTCTGTTGTAACAAAACATATAAAACTTCACCAGAATGGAAACCAGCAAAATAACTAAAATAACCGGTTCAAAACTGATTTCTCCCGGATGAATAATGGCATTTACCGAAGATTTTAGTAACTCAAATGCCATATAAATAATAAGTACCGACACCAATAACCCGGAGATGTATTCCACACGTCCGTGTCCAAAGGGATGGTCTGGGTCAGGCTTTTGTCCTGCCAGTTTGAAACCGAACAAAACAATTAGGGAAGAACCCGCATCCGATAAATTATTTGCTGCATCTGCCATAATAGCGATGGACCCGGATAATAAGCCTGCTACGAATTTTCCTATTGCCAAAAGCACATTGAAGAAAATACCGACAGAACCGCACAGCACACCGTACGCCTGCCGTGTTTCTAAAGATTCCGTATTCTTAGCCTTTACAAAATACCTTGCCAGTAATTCTACCATTGTTCCTGCTCCTTAAAGCCCTGTCTATATAGTTTATACATTTACAATTTAAACAGACCTAAGGACTGTTCCAATTCCTTAGAAAGCTCTACTAACTTTTCGGAAGCAGACTGTAATTCACCCATAGTGATACTCATGGCGTCTGCCGAATCCTTAGTACTATCTGCCGAAGCGGCATTTTCGTAAGAAACTGCCGCAAGATTACTTACTGCACTTCCGATGGTATTGCCGAATTCATTTAAGTTATCTACGTTACCACGGATATTTTCAATCTTCTGTTTGGAGTGCTCTACCTCACCTGCAACCGCAACAGATTTTTGCATGGTTTCGTCCAGTTTTTCCTGTTGCTGATCCATCTTGTTCTTAACATCACCCATAATAAGAACCATTTTTTCAGAGGTAGATACAACACCTTCAATAACCTTTTCAATTTTTCCGATGGAAGAATTGGACTGTTCCGCCAGCTTGTTAATCTGCTGTGCCACAACCGCAAAGCCACGACCGGCTTCACCAACACGGGCTGCTTCAATGCTGGCGTTCAATGCAAGCAGCGTCGTTTCATCCGCCACGTTACGAATCATATCTAAGGCTGTCGTAATATCACGGATGGACTCGCTCATCAGGGTAATCTGTTCTGCTACCTGCATTACCGCTTCCTTCGTTTCGTTATTGGAAGCATTTAACTCATTGATGATACGCTCGGACTCTTCTTCCTCTTCTGCCATTTTAGCGGCATTTTTATTTAAGTTTACTACTTCTTCTACAATTACTTCAATCTGCTTACCCATACGGATAATGCTGTCGTTGGTTTCTGCGGTGTCTTCCGCCTGCTGCTTCGCACCCTGGGAAATTTCACCTACTGCCTGAATAACATCTTCTACCACAGAGTTGGTGTTTTGTGCCATACCGGTTAACTGGTCGGCAGAATCATTCAATCTGGATGCAGACGTCTTAATTTCATTTACAATCTGACGTAATGTGTTTTGTAATCTGGTTGCCATACGGTAGATGTCACCCAGTTCGTCGTCACGGTTTTGCCATACATCATCTGGTTGAACACCCAAATCACCGTTTGCAATTTTATGTAAGAATTTTCTGATTGCAGTTAAACCATTTACCAGACTCTTAGATAAGAGTACCACTGCCACAGCAGCAATTGCTACGAACAAGGCAGAGAATGCAACAATGACCCAAATTTGTGAGTTGATGGTTTTGTTTACGCTGGAAGATTCTACTGCAGCTTCGATTGCACCTACAACGGTTCCGTCAGAGTTGATTAATGGCTGATAATATGCATAAAACAGATTTCCGGCAACCGAATAATCACTTACGAAAAATTCTTCTCCGGATTCTATTCTGCTGTAATTCTCCTTTGGAATGCCGATACCGTTTGCTCTTGCGCCGTTTGGATTACGGACAGTGGTAATGGTACGGGAGTTACCAAACAGAAAAGATACTTCCAGGCCTGTCTTTTCTTTAATACTGTCAATCAGACGGTTATCTGCGGTAATTTGTACACCACCCTTGGTAACTCTTCCGGTTAAATCTACTACATAGTCACCCTCATAAAGGGTAGTATATGTTTCATTTACACTGGCTGTAACAATTTTTAAGGATTTTTCGATTTCATCTTCAATACCGGCACGTAAACGGGTGGCACTTAATACGGTTATCAGCAGACATGCCAATGCCATCGGAAGAAGGCACAGCAATAACAGACGTACGGAAAGTGTAAGAACCCTCTTTTTATTTTCCTGAATCGGCTTCTTCTTTGCTGTACGGAATACCGGTATTTTAATTTTTTCACTTTTTTTAACAGGCAACGTAACCTTTGGAAGCTTGATTTTAGTCAGTTTAAACTTAGGCAGTCCGGTTTCACCGGTCTTTTTCTCTTTCACCGGCTTCTCTGCCTTAGGGAGCTTTTCTTTTTTACTCTTTGGCTCTTTTACTTTTTTCTCTTTCGGAAGTTTTAATTCTTTTTCCTTTTTCTCCTTCGGAGCTTTAAATTTTTTAACTTTTGGAGCCTTTTCCTTCTTTTCTTTTAACATATTAAATGCCATAGTATCCCCCTTGTAAGCTTTTGCTTAAGTATTATTTTAAGTATACCACAAAAAATATGTTTTGCCTAGCCAAAAACGAAAGTAAATTTACATAAAATGCGCAAATTAGACATTTAATGCATAATATAATCCTTTTTTCTCCATCAATTCCGCATGGGTGCCCTGTTCTGCAATGCCTTTGTCGGAAATATACAGGATTCGGTCCGCATTACGGATAGTAGAAAGACGATGCGCAACAATAAACGCTGTCTTCTCTTTGATGATAACATCCAATGCCTGCTTAATCAGGTTTTCTGTTTCCGTATCGATAGAGCTGGTTGCTTCATCCAAAATAATCACCGACGGATTTTTCAAAATAATTCTGGCAAAACTGATTAATTGTTTTTCCCCCGCAGATAATCCTTCACCGCGTTCATCCAGCACATGCTGATAGCCATCCTTTAATTTATCAATACAACGGTCTGCATAAATTGCCTTTGCTGCTGCAATACATTCTTCATCGGTGGCATCCGGACGGCCGTATCGGATATTTTCCATAACTGTACCCTTAAAAATAAACGGATCCTGCATAAGTACGCCTACTTCTCTTCGTAAAGATTCCAAAGTAACCTCTCTTACATCCTTACCGTCAATGGTAACGGAACCCTTCTGCACATCATAAAACCGGGTGAGCATGTTGATAACCGTGGTTTTTCCTGCACCGGTTGGGCCAACCAGGGCAATGGTTTCCCCCTTCTTCACGTGTAAATCAAAGCCTTCTAAGATATTTACGCCTTCTTCATAAGCAAAGGTTACATTGTTAAAATCAATGTTGCCTTCTACATGTTCCAGTACGGTACTGCCTTCCGTATCATGAATGGAAACCGGATAATCAATGGTATCAAACACCTGCTCCAAATTGGAACTTACCTGGGCAAGGTTCTGAATCATGGCAGCAATCATGGCAAGAGGACCGCTAAACTGGGACATATATGCCGTAAACGTCGTCATCAGACCTACATTGATTATGGAGTCACCGTTTAAAAGCATACCAAGAGCAACTGCGTATAAGCACAAAGTTCCCGCATTCCAGAAAAATTCCACAATCGGTGTATTTAACTCATTTCGCAGATAGATTTTTCTCCACTGCTTTACACTGGTATCATGCACTTCCCTATAAATTTCTTCATTTATTCCTGCCCGGTTATAGTTTTTAACAATTTTCTCACCCATAATGGACTCCACCAGGAAGGCAGTACGGTTGGACACCTTTGCCCGGTGTGCTCCGAATAATTTCCGGATGGTATAACGCAAACAAAATACGCAAATCATCATCGGAACCACGGTACAAAATACAATCAACGTAAGCTTCGGGCTTAAGCTGAGCATGAGCACGGTGACAACTAAAATTTTGATAATATAAATAACAAACATCATGACAAAGTTTGTAAAGAAGTTTGCCAGACCGTTTACATATTCCGTAACACGCACCACGATTTTACCGTTTGGACGGTTATCAAAATAATCAAACGGCAATTCCTGCAATTTATAGAAGATATCCTGTCTGATTTCCGCAATCAAGGAATGTCCTGTTTTACCCATCAGCCTGGAATGTACGAAGGTGATACTGATTTCCACCACAGCAAGAAGCACCATGCTAAGTACCATATATGCCAGCGCGGCATAATCCTTATTCGGAATTACAACATCCGTAATATGCTTTAAAATCAGGGCCGGAATCAAGGCAACCAGAGAAGAGACAAACATCAGAATACCTACAAGAAAAAACACCTTTTTATACGGCAGCACGTACCGTAAGGTTCTGCCCAGCTGTTTAATATCAATTTTCCGTTCAATTACCTCATCCTGAAAATAGGTATTACGTTTTGCCATTTAGTTCACCCCGCCTTCTGCTGCCAGCGCATCAAAATCAACTACCTGTTGCCGCTGTGCCTGCTGGATATTATAAACTTCCGCAAAATCACCGTTTAATGCCATCAGTTCCGCAAAGGAACCACGCTCCGTGATTCTGCCATCCTTCATATAGATAATTTCGTCACAGTCCACAACGGAAGACATACGATGAGCTGTGATAATTACGGTTTTATCGCCATATTCTTGGTTTACTGTTTCCAAAAGCTTTTTCTCGGTATTTATGTCCAGCGCACTGGTGGAATCGTCAAAAATCAGTACCGGAGCATTTTTAAGCAAGGCTCTTGCAATGGAAACGCGCTGCTTCTGACCGCCGGAAATACCGAGTCCCCGCTCTCCGACCACTGTTTTATATCCATCACTGAGTTCTGTAATAAAGTTATGTGCCTGGGCATCCATGGCAGCCTTAATGACATAGTCATCCTCAATTTCCGGATTGCCGTAGGCAATATTGGAATCCACGGTATTGGAAAACAGGAAAACATCCTGAAATACATATGCATAGATTTTCCTAAGGCTCTTTAAACTGTAATCTTTCACGTTCTTTCCATCCACCAGGACAGAACCGCTGCTGACATCATGAATACGTACCAGACTCTTTAACAACACACTTTTACCGCTTCCTGTTCCGCCAACGATACCAAGCTTCTTTCCGTAAGGCAGTTCAATAGAAATGTGATCCAGTACCTTTTGTTCATCAATGTTTAAGGAAATATCCCGGATGGAGATATCCGGATGCTTTGTTTCAATTTCTTCCGAACCTTCATCAGGAATTCTGGAGCTAAACTCCATAAAATTCTTCATCTTCTGACCGGCAACAATCTGTTGCTGCATTTGGAACAGCATGTTGTTAATCTGGGTAATGTGGTCCATGATTTTCATAACATAAGCAGAACAGGTAGCAATATAACCTACCAGCATATATCCTTTCATTACAAGCACCGCACCGATAGCAATGGTTCCGATATAAGCAATCTGCCGGATAGAATGGAACACTACCTCAAACCTGGAATGCAGCCATACCTGACTGATATGGGAGTCCTTTACCTCCTGATTTGTTTCGTCAAACTTTTTACGTTCTAACGGTTCATTAGTGAAAGAACGCACCAGACGTACCGCCTCGATATTTTCCTGCACCGTAAGATTCATGCGGCTGTCACACTCACGGATTTTCCGGAAGTTTTCCTTTGCCTTTTTTCTGAAATTCATTAAAGTCACTACCAAAAACGGCATCAAAATCAACGGAATTAAAATAAACCAAAGATTAATGGTGGATAACAAATAAGTCGTTACCCCCAACACAAAAATACTGTCCATAATGTTTGGAATCATTCGACAGAACATTTCCTTAAACATGATGGTGTCACTATTAATAATCTGCAATAATTCACCGGAGTTATATTCGGAAATCGTCATACTGTCCAGTTCCATCAGTTTATGAAACGTCGCCATACGAAGATCGGTTTCCAGATTCAGTCCCAAATGCTGGTTTACCGTGTTTTTCGTATAAATTAAAAGAATACGCACCAGAATAAAAATGCCGTACACTGCCGCCACGTGGAAGAAAAGTTCAAAGGTCTGAACCTCTCCAAAGCTTCCGTCCAGCAAAAAGGAAAAAACACCGCCGGCTCCGTCTTCCACCTTTTCGCCCTTAATAATATAATTTAACAAAACACCGGAAAGCATGGGAATCATTAAATCCGCAATAATCGCCAAACAGCTGATGATTTGGGTAAAGATTGCTCCGGGCACATTTCTCTTCCAGTATTTAAATCCAAATTTTAAAGTATCCATATGTCCTCCTTTGTTGTCGCAAGTTTCGTGTGCGTACACGAAATCAAATATAAAATAATGCGTGCCGCTAAAACACACATTATTTACAAACTTTCGCCTTCTATAATTGTATATTCGGTTATATATTCCCGAACCTCGGAATCACCGTTAATTATCTGCAGTAATGCCTGAAATGCTTTTCTTCCCAGTCCCGTAATTTCACAATCCACAGATGCCAGTCTCGGAGAAATGGAATCCAGAATACGGATATTATCAAATCCCATAATTCCCATCTGCTCCGGAACCGAAATTTCATGCTGCTTCATTAGGTCAAGTACATGAATTGCCACAGCATCGAAAGGACATAAAACAGCCGGTTTTCCACCTTCCTCTTGAATAAATTTCTCCAGCGGCTCCCAGTCATAATCCGTCAGAATGACCGGTTCTCCCAATGCCTCCTGCTGCATTCCGTCAATATATCCTAAGCGTCGCTGATTCAGGGAATAACGGTTGTTATTCAGGTTTACGGATCGTTCGTAGCCCGAATCCAAATAAACAATGCGCCGGTATCCCTTCTCCGCCATCCTGTGAACCGCATTTCTCATAATTTGCCGTCCGTCTACTTCCACATGGGTAAACTTGTCGGAAATCCGATTATACACCGTAACAATCGGTATTTGAAGGTTTAACAGTTGCCGTTCGTATTCTTCTCCCAGACCCAATGGAATAATAATCAGTCCGTCCACCTGACGTCCTGCCAGGTAATTTATACCTTCCAACTCTTTTTCTTTACTGCCATGGGTCAGAATCAAATTCAAGTAATATCCGTTTTCATAAGCCATACGCTCTATAGATTCTACAAACGCACTGAAAAACGGATTATCCAGTCCTGCGCAGACAACCCCAATTGTTTTGGAACTGCCTCTTGCCAGACAGCTGGCCAGATGGTTCGGACGATATCCCATTTCCTTTGCCACCTGCAAAATTTTCTCTTTTGTTTCCTTTTTTATGCCTTCCCTGCCGTTTAATGCACGGTCTACGGTACCTTCCGACACGCCACACCGTAAGGCAATATCTTTAATTGTCGCCGATATAACGCTCACCTTCTTACTTTTCGTGTGCGCCCACGAAATTCTTCTCATTTGAGTTATAACACCTTCTTTTTCTATTGTCAACTTCTTTTCTAAACAAAAAAAGCAGTAGTTGAATTTTTGTTCCAACTACTGCTTTCCGCTATATATCTTTCTTTTTTTTCAGCTTTGGTGCCCACCGGTGCACAATAAAATATGTCAACACTGCCAAGCCGATGCCAAGTACCATCCCTCCTAAAATGTCCGTTGGAAAATGCACGAACACATACATTCTGGAAAAGGCAATGAGTGCTGCTACTACTATAGCCGCGATACCCTCTTTTTTATGATTCAAAAACACCGTAGTTGCGGATGCAAAACCCGCAAATGTATGTCCGGACGGAAAAGAATAACTGGACGGTGCCTTTACTAACAACTCCACTGTCGGATCAATCCAGCAGGGACGTTCTCTCATAATCAGTTCCTTTAATATCACATTACCGGTTAATTCCATTAAAATCAAGGAAACACCAATGCTAATGGCACATTTACGGTACTTTTTAAAAAATACCAGGAACACTGCCAATCCAATCCACAACAAACCATCATTACCAAGTGATGTAATAAACACCATGATTTTGTCCAACACCGGATTATGTAATTCCTGTAAGAAATATAAAAATGAAAATTCCCAGTCCATAAGTCACCTCATTTTATTGAAATTTTATTGTTAAGTTCATTATAAAGTGCTAGAATATAATTTACAAGGAAAATTTATCCCCACAAAGGAGGGTTCCCCGTGAATCCGGTTTTACAAGGCACACTTTATTTAATTGTATATTTTGTTATTGCGGCCAGCACTGCCCTCATCGGTCACTACCTGTTTCCTATTCCGAAGGAACTGTTCCGCAAAATTCTGCATTTTATTCTGCTTGGATCTTTTTTAGTATTTGTTTTTGCCTATCCAACCTGGCAAAGCGCTGCATTGGCCGCCATCATTTTTGAAGTGCTGGTCTATCCGATACTTGCTTTTTTCGAACGCTTCAAAGGATATTCCGAACTTACCACCGAGCGTAAACACGGTGAATTAAAAGCCAGTCTTATGTTGGTATTTACCATGTTTGCCATTGTGGTTGCCATTTGCTGGGGCATTTTCGAAGACAAATACCTGGCGCTGGCAAGTCTGTATGCCTGGGGCATCGGAGACGCTTTTGCCGCACTGATCGGCAAGCAATTCGGTAAACATAAAATTAAATCACCAAAGCTGGACGGCAAAAAAAGCTACGAAGGTACCGGTTCCATGTTCACGGTTTCTTTCCTTACCGTAACTACCATTTTGATGTGCCGGGGCGGTCTCAGCCTGCTGCCTTGCCTGATTATTTCGCTGATTGTGGCCCTTGTTGCCGCAGTAACCGAACTTTATTCCAAAAACGGCAATGACACCATCATCTGCCCGTTGTCCGCCATGGTAGTTTTACTACCATTAGTTTACCTGTTTGGAGGATTATAAAATGAGCAACGAACATACACAAAAGAAGTACGGCACCAAAACTTTGCTCTGGTCCGTCATCATGAGTGCACCGGGACCGCTGATTATCGGTCTTGGTCTGTTTGTAGGTCGCAGTTCCACCCAGATTGCGGATTTTGTCCGCCGCAGTTCCGAATTGCTTGCCATTATTATGGCCTATGTAGTCTACAAAATCACCACTAAAGACGGTATTTGTGACACCGTCCGCAAAGATAAGCTGGAGCGTTTTTCCAACCTGTTCGTCGGTGCTATGATGTGCCTGGGCGGTTCCCTTATGCTCCTGTTAGCCTTTGTATCTGAAAACGAAGACAAAGGTAATGTGATCCCGGGACTTGCCATTGCTTTGCTCGGTGTAATTGCCAACACGATTTTCTGGCGCAAATACACGAAGCTTAACAAGCAGGAACCAAATGCTATTTTGGCGGTACAGGCAAGACTTTACCGTGCAAAAAGTCTGGTGGACTCCTGTGTTACCATCGCGCTGCTTTCTGTGGTACTATTTCCGACTTCCACCCTTTCCTACTATCTGGATTTGATTGGTTCCGTCATTGTGGCACTGTACCTGATTTGGTGCGGTATACAAACCATTTTTGAGAGACTTAAAAAGTAAAAGAAGCGTGTATCAGAAATAAATTCCTGATACACGCTTTCCTAATTTCGCTATTGTTTTTCTACCAACTGCTTTGCAACAAATCTGGATACATTAAATTTGCGGACGGAAACCACATCGTCGGTATTCCACCGGGAATCTGCTTCTTTCATGCCGAAATAAGGTACCAGAACCGGAGCTGCATCGGCACTTAAATCCCGAAGATAGCCCGAGTCCATGGCAATTACCTTGCTTTGATGGGATACATTATATTTTGCAATCCAATAGTCCGGATGTGCAAAGGAAAGTCCCAGGTAACAAACCGTTACTACCACCACACTATAGCGGAACAGGGAAAACTGTTTTTTGTACAATGTGGTAATCACCCCTGCAAACAAGATTGCAAGCAGCATGAGGCCCCACAAAACCAGAATACGTAAAAAGGTCAAGTGATAGGTTTTGATATACAGAACCATTCGCATGGCACTGGATGCAATCATGATAAAGGTACAAAGGGACATCAACGTGAGCAAAACAGTTAAAATCTTATTTTTCTTAAAAAACTGTATTCCCGCCAGCACTAAAAGTAAGTTAAAAATGCTGACCGCCAGCAGCTGGAAGAAACCTTCCCGTGCGTACATGGCATAGGTATAACCCTTTGGCAATGTCATTTTGCCGAGGAACAAACCGCCAATCTGTACCACGCTGAATACCAGATAAAGTACAGTAAGAATACCCGCCATTGGAATAGCAAGAATGGATTCCGCTTTTTTCCCTTCGGCTACTTCTTCTCTTATTTCTCCCTTTACCACATAGGAAAGAAAACCATACACCGCAAAGAACACCAAGACAGTCAATCCCAAAACACCAATGATATTCTTTAAATTCAAGCTTTCCAGCACCCGTTGTGCCATGTCGCCGAAAAGAACATCCGCACTCATAAGCAGGTTCAGCACAACCGCCACCACCGGCACAGATACCGCCACACTGACAGCGGCATAAAGTATTGTCTTTCCCTTGCTTCCCAGCTTATTTTTACAATAATATTTTGCATCTCCAAAGGGACGTACCCACTCACCCCAGGACCATAAAACACTTTGAACAATGGTAACTACATATTTACCGAGTCCCCATTTTTTCGTTTCAAACACGTTATATAACACCATGGAAATCATCAGTAAAAACACCCCGGTCTTATTAAAAAAAATGATTCTGGCGTCATCGGTGCAAAACGTGGATATTCCCAGTAGCAGGATGCAGATTACATAAAACAGCGTCCCTTTTTTTGCCGCAAATCCAAACTGCTTTCCGCAATATCTTACGTAATATAAACCCGCTACCACCAAAAGCAGATAGGTAATTCCCGCATCATTTTTATACATGCAAACGGAATAAAAACAGGCAAACAAAAAGGTCGCCACACCAAAGATTTGGAAGTTTTCGCGAATCCGTTTACTCTCCTTGGTTACATTTTCTTCCATCGTCATTCAACCTCCTCATTATCCGGAACATATTCCAACACATCTCCCGGCTGACACTGCAGCACCTCACAGATTTTACTTAAGGTTTCCAACTTGATGGCCTTCGCTTTACCATTTTTCAGAATCGACATATTTGCCATGGTAATTCCCACCCGGTTGGAGAGCTCCGTTACACTCATCTTCCGCTTGGCGAGCATTACATCTATGTTAATGATAATCATTCACTTTTCCTCCTCTTAGATGGTCAAATCGTTTTCTTCCTTTAACTGGGCAGCTCTGCGGATTAGTGCAGAAAGTGCCAGACACAAAACGCCGACTCCGCAAACCACGCACATCAGCAGGAAATAAACAACGAAATATGCGATACCCAAAAAGCCCTGGAAGCCTAAGAAAATCATAGCACCCGTCAGTAATACGCCTACGCCGAAGGAAAGAAGACCCATACGTTTCATGCCATCCGCATTTTCATTACAGAAGCTGTTATCTTCACCGATTCTTACGCAAATGCTCCAGAATATTCCCAGAACCAAATAGCACAACACAGCAATTGCACAAATTCCTACCAGTCCCGGCCATTTTAAATATGCCGCTTCCTGATACATGATTGCCAATTCATCCACAAAAAGCGGTGCATAGACGAAGAAGAAAAACGCTCCCACTACCGCAACCACTACACAAAATACTTTTAACATCATTGCAATACTTTTCTGGCTCATAAAAAAATACCTCCATAACAAATTCTGTTTCTGGAGGTATCATAACATTATGTATTTTGTTTGTCAATATATTTTTATCGTTTTACGATAAATCTTTATCGTAACCTGCTTCCTTCAAAACGGATACGCTGTTCCAGGGTGCGTTCCACAAAATCATATCTGCGCTCTAAAGATTCTTTATCATCCGGAAGTAAATCCATGGATAGCTCTATTGTTGTCATCAGGTTTTCATCCAAATCCATACGGAGCTCCCGCAGTACCTTTAACTTTGCCTGTGCATCCTCTGCGTCCAAAAAGCGCAGGATTTCCGGTCGGACGGATTCGTCGTCGGTTTCCTCTGCTGCATCTATCTTCTGTGGTTCCACTACAGGAGCGGTTTCCTGTACTTTTTCTGATTCTTTGATTACCGACACAGCCTTCTCTTCTGAGGAACCCGGCACACACTTCTCAAACCGATACTCCTGCACTGCATCCGAATATTTTTCTTTATCCACCGGACTCAAAAACATCTCCAAAGGTCTGGTGTATAAGCAATAATCACCGTACAATGCCTGATACACCACCATCTGCTCCATGGTTTCGGAATGCTTTGCCACACCGATAATCTGATATAAATTGCCTTTAAAATGCCGGTAAAACTCACCGGCAACAGGAATCGCTCTCTTTTCCATAACCGTACCTCTTTTCTGCACCAATCTTGTTCAAAAAAACAAAACGCAACCTTGCAAGCTGCTCTTACTGATGTTATTATTATGACATAAGAAAACTTTGTTCGCAACAAAAAAATCACTGTTTGACACGGGAGAATTCCATGGGTACATTAACCGTTTTTACCGCTAAAGGAAAACAGAATATTGCGTTTGACGGCACCCCAACCGTACAGCAGGTACTGGAGCGTGCCGGCATCTCCATGGCACACCCTTGCGGTGGTGCGGGAATATGCGGAAAATGTACCATTACCGTTATCGGACAGGTTTCTCTGCCGGACGAAACAGAACGTTCTGCAGGCTACAGATTGTCCTGTCGTACCAGATTGTACGGCGATGCCATTGTAACCCTAAAAGAACAAACAAATTCTTCTCTTATTGCAGAAGGTTTTGATGAAAATATAAAACCAATCGAAAACCCTGGTAATAAATTCGGTGCCGCCGTGGATATCGGCACCACCACGATTGCGTTGTCAATTTATGACCTTGCCACAGGCAAATGTCTTGCCTCAAAAACCGCATTAAATCCCCAATCGGTAATATCTGCTGACGTTATAGGCAGAATTGATGCCGCACTAAACGGTAAACTCACCAATATGCAAAATATGTTGGTTGCCGGCATCCGCACACTGGCAGAAGACACCGGCTATTTAAACCGGATTGATACCTGGTGCCTCACCGGCAACACCACTATGCTCTATCTGCTCTGCGGCAGAAACCCGCAAAGCTTTGCCACGGCACCATATATGGCAGACTATTTCTTTGGCGAAGAAATTTCTTTCCTTGGAAAGCCAGCATATCTTCCATACTGCATGCATGCCTTTGTAGGCGCCGATATTACCTGCGCCCTGCTGGCAAGCGGCATGTGTAACAGCACTGAAACCGCACTGCTTTGCGACATCGGTACCAACGGTGAAATCGCCCTTTGGAAAGATAGAACCTTATATGTGACTTCTACCGCGGCAGGACCGGTATTTGAAGGTGCCGGTATTTCCTGTGGCTGTCAGAGCGTGACAGGCGCCATCGAAAAGGTGACTTTACAAAACGATTCCTTTTCCGTAACCACCATTGGCAACACAACTCCCATCGGCTTATGCGGCTCAGGAGTTATCGACACCATTGCGTGTCTGTTAGAAAATGGTACAGTAGATGAAACCGGTGCCATGGAACCGGAAGAACTTCTTCTTTGCAAAGGAGTCTTTATCAACCGGCAGGATATCCGTAACGTCCAACTGGCAAAAGCAGCCATTGCCGCCGGTATCCGCACTCTTTTACAGGTAACAAAAACCTCCGAAGAAGAACTTTCTGCCTTCTATCTGGCAGGAGGCTTCGGAAAACACTTAAATTTGGATTCTGCTGTACGAATCGGCCTGTTTCCGGCATCCCTTCGTAACAAAGTACACATTCTCGGAAATGCCGCACTGAAAGGCGCTGCTTCCATGCTGACCGATGAATCCTTAAAAGAAACTGCACAGACGATTGCAGGGAAGGCAACCTACCTTTCCCTTCCCGACAATCCGGCTTTTAGCAAAAATTATATGGAAGAACTATCCTTTTAAAACTTTATAAATCAGGAGGAATGAAACATGATTCAACATCACAGTGACCGGGTTTCCGGTTTAACCGTAGCTTACATCGGCGGAGGCTCCCGTGGCTGGGCCTGGGGCTTTATGACCGACATTGCCTGCGACGAACAGATTTCCGGTACTGTCCGTCTCTATGACATCGACCGCGAAGCGGCACAACGCAATAAAATCATCGGAGAAAAAATCTCTGCACACCCGGATGCGAAATCCCATTGGGACTTTGAAGTTTCCGACAGCCTGAAAGAAGCTTTGACCGGTGCAGATTTTGTTATTATTTCCATTCTGCCTGCCACCTTTAAGGAAATGCGTTCCGACGTACACGTTCCGGAGCGGCTGGGCATCTGGCAGCCGGTAGGTGACACGGTTGGGCCGGGCGGCTTTATGCGCGCCATGCGTACCATCCCGATGTTTGTGGAAATCGGTGAAGCCATCCGTGACTATGCTCCAAATGCCTGGGTTATCAACTATACCAACCCAATGACCATGTGCATACGCACCTTATACGAGGTATTCCCTGATATCAAAGCCTTTGGCTGCTGCCACGAAGTATTCGGCACACAGCATCTGCTTTGCACCATGTTGAAGGAACTGGGCATCGACGAAAATGTAAAGCGCCAGGACATCTACACCACCGTTGTTGGCATCAATCACTTTACCTGGCTGACCCGTGCCACCTGGAAGGGCATGGACTTATTCCCTCTCTATGCGGAATTTGCTAAAAAATATGCCGGTGGATACTCCAAGGGCAAGGACGAAAACTGGATGAACAATTCCTTTGAATGCGCGCACCGGGTAAAATTTGATTTATTCAACCGTTACGGTGCCATTGCCGCAGCCGGTGACCGCCACTTAGCAGAATTTATGCCGCCGTGGTATACCAAAACTCCGGAAACCGTGAAGGAATGGCAGTTTGGCTTAACTACCGTAGACTGGCGTGAAAACGACTTAAAAGAACGTTTACAGCGCTCCGATGACCTGATTTCCGGTGCAGAACCAATCACATTAAAAGGCTCCGGCGAAGAAGGACACTTACTCATTAAGGCACTGCTTGGTCTTGGCGATTTAGTCAGCAACGTGAATGTTCCAAACCGCGGACAAATCGAAAATCTGCCTCTTGACGTGGTGGTAGAAACCAATGCCCTGTTTGGCTACGACCGTATCGAGCCGGTACATGCCGGAAAGATTCCGGAAAATATCCTGCCTCTGATTTCCCGTCACGTACAAAATCAGGAAAACATGCTTCGTACCGCACTGACCTGCGACCGCAAGCTGGGTCTTTCCACCTTTATGAGCGACCCTCAGATGGGCGCCATCACTCCTGCAGACGGAGAAGCACTGTTTAACGATATGTTGGAAAATCAGCGCCAGTGGTTACCGGAAGGTTGGTTTTAGTAAATTACAAAAAGGCGCAAAACCCCCTCCGTGTCAAATAAACTGACATGGAGGGGGTTGTTTTACTTCTTATAGTGCAGCCAATGAATGCCGTCCTCATACCCAATTTTCTTATAGAATTCGTCGCCACCTCCGGTCATCATTTCAGCACCCAAAGGTTTCAATCTTCTGCAATGTTCGGAAAGTGCCGCTGCTGCCAAACCTCTGCCCCGGTACTCCGGTACGGTACACAACGGTTCCATGTATGCCAGCTTGTTTTCCGGCACCCACCACATACCGGAAAAGCACACATATTCTTCTTTTTCATCTGCAATAATTACATTATGACAGAATGTGGAATGCGGCGGAGGCGCCATGGTTGGACCAACCACACCACTATAAGCTCTCTGCGGTGTCCAATCCTCACCCTCGATTTTATCATTCCAATGTTCGAATGGCCCTTTATCTTCATGGTCAAAGCCCTTCCACATGCAAATAGACGCCTTTACCGGATCAGACTGCAACGGATCCACAAAGTGAAACCCTTCCGGAAGCGGATATGTTAAATCACCTTTGGTAAAATCAAAGATATAATCTACATTTTCCCATGCCACCTTGTAGCCCCGTTTTTCAACTTCGTTTCTCAAAGCTTCCTGCCCCGCAAAGAGAATCAGTTCCTGCTCGCCGAAATTTGGCATACACTCTTCTGCATAAGTTATCAATTCTGCTGCCAGTGCTTCGTATCCCGGACGCAGGTTAAAGAATATACCGGTGACAGGATTTTCATAAAACACAAAGGCAATCACCTTATCACTATCGAACCAAAGACGGTCTAAATATAAGTAATTCTTGTCCATCCAGGAGGACATCAGTGCATATTCGAAAAACGGTGCTGCAACACCGTTTGCAAACCGATTATCATAAACCTCTACCATGAAGTCCCAGACCAAGTGGATGTCTGTTAATTGTTGAAATTGTTTTGTTGTGATATTTTGCATAACTATCTCCTTTTCATGTATTTAAGAATATTTACAATTCTATTACCCGGTTTGCCACCCGCTCTCCAAACTCCTCGTTGTGCTCCACAAACACCAACGTCAGTTCTTCACCGGACAAGGCCTCCTCCAATTGGGCTTTAAACTGCACATCCATATAGTTTAGAGGCTCGTCCAAAAACAAAATCTGATGATGCTCTGCCAGAGTTCTTGCAATATCCACTTTCTTTAATTCCCCACTGCTTAGAGTCTCCAACGGGCGGCGTTCAAAGTCCGGCGGTACATCAAAAAGCATGCAAAGTTCTTTGAATCTGCGGTAATCTGCCTGAATCCCCTCTTTTACGTCACCGCTTCGTTCTGTTGGTTCCTGCGTAATATAAGCAATGGAGATTCCACCCCTTCGCCGGATTCCTTTTGATGAAAGGTTTCCTGCCAGAAGCTTTAACAGCGTTGTTTTTCCGGCACCGTTTTTCCCTCGTAACCAGATTTTATCGCCCGGATAAATATGCAGGGTTACATCCTCCAATACAGGCATGGACGCTCCTTCGTAGGAAAAGGTTACATGATCTGCCATAAGCAGGCAGTCCCGTTGCGGCTTCTCCTGGGTAATATGTAACTTCCGTTCTTCCTCCATGTTGCGGAGCAGCTGCTTTTTCTCCGCCAAATTATCCTGAATGTGCTGCTCTGCCGCCTTTGCCTGCCGCATGTAGGCTCTGGTTCCGTTGGTCCTAAAATGGCCCGCAAAAGGGTATTTCTGCTTGTTTCCGATATTGGACCAGGCTCTAGTCTGTTTGGACTGCCGTTCCAATTGGCTGATTTCATGCTCCAGCTTTTCTCTTGTTCTCAGTTCAAACTGTTCCTTCAGTTCCATGTTGTTACGCCAGGTGGAATAACTGCCCTGCTCTATGGAAATATCCGCCTTGTTAATGGCAAGAATGTGGTCGCACACCGCGTCCAGAAACGCTGTATCGTGGGAAGCAATGATATATCCTTTTTTCTTTTTCAGATATTCCTTCAGGTACTCCTTCTTTCCCACATCCAGATGGTTAGTGGGCTCATCCAAAAGTACAAAAGTATCTTTTCTAAGAAACAATGCAATAATCAGCATGCAGGTCTGTTCCCCGCCGGACAGAGTATCAAAATTCTGCTCTAAAAGAGCCTCGGAAAGTCCCATTTGAGATAATTCTTTGCAAATGCTGCTTTCCATAGAGTAACCGTCCAACTCGAGGTATTGGTTTAACAGTTCAAAATATGCTGTGCCGTCATTTTCAACAGATACTTCTCCTTGTTCATTCATAGATGCTTTGCAAAATGCCTCTTCACATTCCTGCAGTTTCAACTCCAGCGTCCGCAGTCCTCCGATACATTCCTTCACCACATCCATTGCCTTTGTAAAGGACGCATCGTAAAGGTACGGGAAATAAGACACCGTACCGCTTCGCCTTATTTCCCCGGAGGAAGGCTTCAGACTTCCTAAAAGCAGCTTCAACAGTGTGCTTTTTCCCCGTCCGTTTCTTCCCACCAGTGCCATTTTCCAATCTGTGTCTAAATTTACGTTTAAATGTTCAAATACCGGATGATAAAAATCATCGTAATAAAATGTCAAATCTTTTATTTCAATTTGTGCCATATTGTCTCCTGTTCCAACAATCCAGTAGCACAAATTTGTTACCGGATTGTTTATAAAATAATTGTCTTTGTTGCCATTTCCGGTCTTGTGAAAATAATCATGTTGATACCTCCTTATTATAAAAAACTCGAAAAAAAGAGCTTGAGAATCCTCCCACGCAAATAAAAAAATTCCAGCAAAAATGCAAACAATCAGAGTACACAAAGAAACACCCAATCCATTACAGGTGGGTTATTGCTTTCTGTCTCTATGCATTTCGTGGAATCTTATCTGCGAATAATCAAATTCTCAACCTCTTATTAGTTTGTGTTATTTTGTTACCAAGGGGAATTGTAGCACAATTAATCTACAATGTCAATTTTTGTTTCGTGGCATTTCGCCCCTCTCCCCGGGCACTTCCCCAGTCCGCCTATTGCAAAACTTTTTCTGGAATGCTATCCTTACCTCGTCAAAAACATACCGGTGTGCAAATGATAAGAATGTGAGGAACTGATTCATGAAAATAATAATTGAACCACAAAATAAAGTCGAAGAGCTACTTGTAAAAATCCTATGTAGGGAAGAAAACGAAGAGGTGCATCGCCTTTATCACCATATTGCAGGTTATGCCCAGCCTCTTTGGGCAGCAAAAGACGGCATACAACATAAACTTTACGAAACAGACCTTTATTATGCCGACACTGTGGAAGGAAAAACCTTTTTATACACCGAAAATGAAATGTATGAAACCACAGAAGCCTTATCCGGCATTGAGCAACGTTTAAAAGGAAAACAGTTTGTCCGTATCAGCAAAAACTGCCTGATAAATATTGACTTTCTGATTAGGGTAGAGCCTTACAGCAACCATCGTCTGCTTGCCCATATGAAGAACAACGAAAAGCTCATTGTAGGCAGAACCTATATCCCTGAATTAAAGAACATTGTAAAGAGAGGAAGATAACATTTATGAGATCATTCACTAAATTCATTTTACCGCAAACCGGATTATTTACCATGGCACTCATATTTATATCTGCCATTTACAATATTGTTGGAAACAGTCCGGAAAAACTTTTATTCATCAACCTGCTTATTATTATTGGCGGAGGCTTTCTTCTTAGCTGTGTAGAATATTACCTACTCCCTTCCGTATGGCAAGCCAGCGCAAGAAGAGGCTTGTTTTTCTCCTGTCTAACCTGGTATGTAGGAATCGGAGTCCTTATGCTTGTCACCGGATGGGTCGGCTTTTCCGTACCAAACCTAATTGCCTTTACCATAGATTTTCTCATAGTTTACTTCCTGTTTACCTGGTATAATATTTACCGTTTAAAAATGGATGCAGAGGAAATTAATCGTTATTTGGAAAATAGAAATGCTGACAAATAATAAATCGAGTAGGAGGGAAAATTTGAAATAAATTTTCCCGACCTCTCACACCACCGTACGTACGGTTCTCGTATACGGCGGTTCTTTAGTTTTCACGAACTATTAGGTAATAGTCAAGCATGGATGTATATCCCAGCTTGG
>JAGAQI010000130.1 GCA_017622795.1 Lachnospiraceae bacterium | reverse complement strand
GGATGGAACGGATGGGCATACCCATAAGCCGTCAAGGTCAGGACGCATACCGCAGATACCTTCTACGCAGCCAACCATACAGGTGGAAGCAGTACCGGTGAGCCAGTGAACGTGGGTACGTCCGTGGAATGGGGATTCGTTCGCTTCGGTAAACTGGCCGTGTACGTAAGGCTCAAGCTTTCTAACGTCTGCGTTGTCGTTCTGGGAAGCCGGGGAGGACTCGGTGAAGTACTCGAAAGCACGGTTACCGTGACCCATTAAAGCTTCTGCGAGGATAATCCAACCCTGTGGCTGGCAGAAGATACCGCCATTTTCCTTTGTGGATGGGTTGAAGAGAAGTGCAAGAGCACCGTCAAATGCATGGTCAACATAGGATGGAGCCATAACGCGAACGCCGTAAGCGGTATTTAATTCGCGGTGAACGGATTCCAGTGCAAGTTCTGCCTGTTCCTTGGAAGCGAGACCGCTGATTACGGACCAGGACTGTGGGTTTAACCACATGCTTGCTTCCGGATCCTTCTTGGAACCGATAACCTGACCGTCTTCCTTGATACCACGAACGAAACGGTCGTCTTCCCAGCATTCCTTCTGGATGGTGTCGCCCAGTTCCTTCTGAGTCTTTTCAAGGTAAGCAAGATATTCGGTATCGCCAAGGTCTTCTGCGAAGCCCTTTAATACGGTGAATGCATAGTACAGCTGCATAGCGACGAAGGTGGATTCGCCCTTCTTACCAAGACGTAAGCAGTCGTTCCAGTCTGCGTGTAAGCCTGCAGGCATCTTGTGGTCACCGAGACGTTCCATGGAGAAGTTGATGGCTCTCTTTAAGTGGTCGTAAACGGTGCCTTCTTCTTTATTTGCGTAAGGAATTACTTCCTTGATGAAATCCTTATTACCGGTTTCTGCTACATATTTCCAAACCGTTGGGAACAGCCAAAGAGCATCGTCTGCACGGTAAGCAGGATGTCCTGTTGCACGTACGTAGGATTCGTCTTCCGGAGTATCCTCGTGACCTGCGTTGTGGTCGAACTTAACCAGTGGAAGTCCGCCGCCGTGGTTCACCTGTGCGGATAACATGAAGCGGATCTGGTTAGCAGCCATTTCAGGGTCTAAGTGGATGATACCCTGGATGTCCTGAACGGTATCACGGTAGCCGTAACCGTTTCTTTCACCGCAGTACTGGAAGGATGCTGCTCTGGACCAGGTAAAGGTGATGAAACACTGGTAAGCGTTCCATGTGTTAATCATGCTGTTGAAGGAAGCGCTTGGAGTGTTAACCTGGAAGTTAGCCAGCTTTGCATGCCAGTACTTCTTTAATTCTTCTACTTCTGCGTCAGCTACGGATGGATTCTTGTAGCCGTCAACAATCTGCTTCGCAACAGTAGGAGTTGCCTGACCGAGAATAAATGCAATTTCCTTGGTTTCGCCAGGCTGTAACTCTAATGCGGTATGTAATGCACCACAACCGTTTGCGTTGTAGTTTAATACGTTGTCACACTTACCGTTTTCTACAGCAATTGGGTTGCCATAGTTGTGATAACGGCCGATGAATGCTTCCTTGTCACCGTTATAAGAAGTAACAGGAGCACCGGTTAAAGCGAAGAAACGCTCTCTCCAGTTGGAGCCTTCTGCGTTCTTGCCGGTATTTTCGTTAATAGTCTGAACAATCATGTTGTCGTATTTAAAGTATGTTCTTGTGATGAACAGAGTGTACTGTAAGTTAACCTGATCCTGATTGTAGTTGCTGTCGTTGGAGAATTCAGCATAACCGAAAGCGGAAATCTTACGAACCTTATCGGAATTGTTGGTAATCTTTGCCTTCCATACTTCGTATGCCTTACCCTGAGGAACGTAGTAAAGGACCTCGGAGTGGATATCGGAGTAATCAGCCATCATGTTGGTGTAAGCTGTACCGTGATGACATTCGCTCTTATAAACATCTAATGGCTTTGCACATGGCTGCCAGGATGCGGACCAGAAATCACCGCTTTCGTCGTCACGAAGATATACGTAACGTCCAGGGGTGTCGTCGCTGTTAAAGTGGTAACGGATAATTCTTCCGTTGGCACCGCTCTTTACGAAGCTGTAACCGCCTGCATTGTTGGAAATAATAGCGCCATAAGCCGGGGAACCTAAGTAGTTTGCCCAAGGTGCCGGAGTATTTGGCTTAGTGATGACATACTCTTTGTTTACTTCATCAAAATAACCGTAATTCATACCCTTACTCTCCTTTAAAATGTATTTGTTCAGAGGTGGGCTCTGAACAGTTAGTGTTATTTTGGGGCGCAGTTGTACCCTGAACCCTGATAAACTGATTTTAACCTTTTTTTACCTAAAATGCAACTATATAAGAGTTATTTTATACAATATTTGTTGCAATTATATCAAAAATGTTGCATAATTAAATTGTTAGGGAGGTGATACTCATGAGTATGAATAAAGAGCTGAATGCAAAGCTTTGGGAGCGCCGGGAAGAGCAGATTCATCATGTGGAATACGACCATGAATATAAGTATTATGATAATATTGCAGAGGGAAGGATTGAAGAAGTTCAAAAGGTCCTTGCCGACCCGAAAGATATCACCAGATATGAAGATCCGGAATACGGAAAGCTGTCCAAAGACTTCCTTCGGAACATGCGCTACCATTTTGTTGTATCAACGGCGCTGATTACAAGACTTTGTGTAGAAAAAGGACTGGAACGGGAACTTGCCTATACCCTCAGCGACCTTTATATCGGTAAAATGGACATTGCAAAAACGGCAGAGCAAATCATTGTTCTGCACAATGAAATGCTTATGGATTTTACCCGTAAAATGGCGGACCTTCCAAAGCAGAAGGTGTACTCCATTCAGATTGTAAAGGCGATTGAGTATATACAAAAAAACAGAAACAGCAAGCTTACGGTACAGGATATCGCAGGCAAGCTAAACATAAACCGCAGCTATCTTTCCTCCCTGTTTAAAAAAGAAACAGGAAAAAGCATCAGTGATTTCATCCGTGAAGAGAAAATTAGGGCCGCGGCAAATATGCTGAAATTCTCCGAATACTCTTATAGCGACATTGCGGAATATTTCAGCTTTGCTTCCCAGAGTCATTTTATCGAGTGCTTCCGTAAGCAGACAGGGCTTTCTCCGAAAGAATACCGGAAGAAGTATTCGAGAAATCAGGAATTGTTTGCTAAAAATTCATAACTATTGCAAAAGGAACGGAAATACTCAAAAAGTCAAGCATAGGGAAAAAATGTCTGTTATTATAGAGTTAAGCTTAAGCGAGTATCTAAGAAAGGATGGATGAGCAAATATGGGCAATATGGAGCTTCTGGCAAGTGCATTGGAATATGTGGAAACCCATCTGGAAGAAGACGTTCGGACAGAGGATGTTGCCGGTGCCTGCTTTTGTGCCAAATCCACCCTGGAGAAACTGTTTCGGTGCGCAATGAACATCAGCGTCCACGACTATATGGTACGCCGCCGTATGATGAAGGCGGCAAAGCTGCTACATGGAAATCCGGAGGTTAGTATCCTCGCGGTGGCCCTGCAGTTTGGCTACAGTACCAACGAGTCCTTTACCCGCGCATTCAAACAGGTCTGGAACTGCAACCCATCCGAATTCCGCAACAAATCGCGGTACACGGAGCTTTACCCTCGCAGGCTTTTGCCTCAGGAGAACGGAGATGAATTTATGAATAACAGAAAGAGTGTAGATATCAGTGAATTATATGATTTATTTGTACAGAGAAGAGGCTGCTATTTTGTATGTTGTGACATCCACCGCCTCATGGAGATTAACGAAATTTCCATGAAAGCCGGCGACCTTGCCCTCATTACCCAGCTGGAGCGCTTAAATGAAGCTGCCGGAGAAGAAGACGTGGTGTTCCGTATCGGTGCTGATGAATTTGTAGTACTGACAAATAGCAAGGATGTAACCTACGCAGAAAGCATCGCGGAAAAGGTTCGGGCAAAGAACGGTCAGCCGATTGTGTTTGAAGGTAAGGAAATTCCGCTGATTTTATATGCGGGAGTAACCAAGCTTTCTGACGGTGTGGTAAGATATAACGAGTTGTTTGCAGAACTGCAGCAGACAATTATGGAAAACAAGTTTGATTAAAAGACTGACATAAAGGGATTTTTGAAGTGCCATGTTCCGTGTCTGCCTGCCTCCTCTGACATTTGTTCATTTAGGCTGGAACAAACAAAAAAGATTGTTTGTCCATCCTATCTGAACATCTGTCAGCTGAGAGGTCAGACACTTGGAACATGGCACTTTCAAAAATCAGCGTTTTATATCAGTCGTTTAATCTAAGCAAGATACAGGTTCGACCTTTATTTCATGCTTTTCTTTCGGTAGAATATTATCACTGCAATCACTTCCAGCAAATATACCGGGAAGAAAAGGAGCTTGATGTTTTTGGATAACATTTTTGCAGTGTGCCAGTCCTCATAGGTATAAACCGTAATTGGCAGGGCAGTGCCGTCTCCCGGGGTATAATCATAGGTGCTTACATCGCCGTTTCTTTGAATGAATTCGCAGACGACATTGCCGTTTTTGTCCAGCAGGGTGCGGTGTAAGGCTTCGTCAGCACTGGTTTCGTTGCCGAATTCGTCGTAGTATACGGTGCTGTTTGGAATCTGCTCGGTAACATACATATCGTTGCCGGTGAAGTCATTGCCGATAAATTGATAGGTTCGTTGGATATCCTGCTCCATATAGGTGACGAAGCTTTCGTAGTCGTTATAGACGGTGCCCTTCTGTAAGCGGTAAGGGTAAGCGGCCCATTGCTGTACATTATAGGTTATAAAAATCAGCAATGCCAGAACAATAGCACAGCGTCCTAACAGTTTATGGTTATGGTGGAACTTGATAAGCTTCTGTTCATCTAGTGGATAACTTCCGTTTCTTACTAAGGAAGCGTGGAAAAAATACAGAACTATCCCATAAATCAGCAAAAACAGGCTTGCACCAATCATTCCCCAAAGAAACAGGCTGCCGGCGCTGAGTCCTAGGTAGGCATCTACCAGCATTAATGGAGAAGTAAATCCCAAGCATGCCACGGTAAAACCAATGGATTTTTCGGTAAGACGGATAGTATCCCGTTTGAATTTTGCAAGGCTTTCTTCGTCAATACCGGAATCGTCCACGCTCAATGCAGCGCGGTTGTGGAAAATGAACTGGCAGATTATGCTGGCAGCATAGAAAATCATACCCAGCAGACCGCCCAGCGTGGCCTTTAAAAAAGCAAGGTTACAAATAAGGGCTACAATAATTCCAAGAACAGAAAGTCCAAGGGCAATATAAGTACGGTTTTTAAATTGGGAAGTTGTCACCTTTAATAAACGTTTTAATTGTTTTTCGCTTTTGGCGGAAAATTCTTCCCTTGGACTAGTGGTAAAAGCTTCAACGCTGTCCTGCGGTTCCGCTGTGGTTTCTCGTGCTGCTTCCCGTTCCGCCGGGGATTTTCTTTCCCCCCGTAACAGTTCGTCGCAGGTAACATCAAAAATTTCTGCTATGACCGGAATCATGGAAAGGTCCGGTGCGCCCTCATCCCGCTCCCAGCGGCTGATGGTTTTATCAGAGACATTCAGCTTTTCAGCTAAATCTTTCTGGGTCATTCCGTTTGCTTTTCTAAGAGCAGTAATAAATTTTCCGATGGTTTTTGCTTCCATAGAAATCCTCCTTTTTGCCTGCATATTTTTGACGGCAGGTTGTTTTTGCTCTGATTCTATGATTTTGTCAGAGAGAATACCATCCAATAAACGCGGAATTGACTCTCGGATTCCGAGAATCAGGCGGTAAATGTACTATATTTCTTGTGGTTCGTATAAGGATAGGAACATTGTACTTAGGAGAGTATCTTTAGTCAAGGAAAATGAAAAAGGACCGATATGCCTATGTGGCGATTTTTTCTTATGAGGAAGATGGAATCAGTATTGAATTTCCTGATTTGCCGGGGTGTTGTCCTTGCGCAGATAAAAATGATACAACGGGAGCAATTGCAAATGCAAAAGAAGCGCTGGGACTGCATTTGTGGGGCATGGAACAGGATGAGGAAGAAATTCCGGCGGCAACACCGATTACTAAACTGACTCTGGAAGCACATCAGGTACCGTTTTTAGTAGAAGTATTTATGCCTCCGGTAAGAGAACGAATCAATAGTAAATTTGTGAAAAAAACATTATCACTTCCGGCGTGGCTGGCTGCAAAAGCAGATG
>JAGAQI010000129.1 GCA_017622795.1 Lachnospiraceae bacterium | reverse complement strand
TTCCTCCGCAAGCCACCCGTACTTTAGTACCACATCACGAATGAGGGGAATTGCTCCGTAGGCTCCGCCGAAAGCAAAGCAGCCAACATATAAAAATCCGAGAAACAGTTCCAGATAAATCATGCGTTCCTGCCTCCCTTCGCAAAATGCACAGCCAGACTAACAATTGCTGCGGTAAGCATCACCAGCACAGAGGAAATCCTTATAGAAAACAGATTGACGCACAGCATAGTCACTAAACCAAACAGCATCAGCCCACGGCTTAATTTCTTTGCCGGCATTTTCTTCATCATTTTTAAGCCTGCATCAAAAATAAGCAGACCGACTCCAATTTTTATGCCTTGAAACGCATTGGCAATCAGGGTAAATTCCATAAACTGTTCCAAAAACATGGAAATCAAAAAGATGATAACAAAGGACGGCAGAACCATACCAACCGTTGCCGCCAGTGCACCCATAACACCTGCCCTCTTATACCCCACATGGGTTGCTGTGTTAATGGCAATCGGCCCCGGCGTGGACTCTGCTATAACCGCAATATCCATCATCTCATCGTGGGTCATCCACTTTTTCTGCTCCACGCAAGTATTTTCAATAATGGCAATCATGGCATATCCCCCGCCAAAGGTGAACAGCCCGATTTTTGCAAAGCATAAAAATAGTTCAAGTAATAGATTCATTGTTTTTCTTCTTTCTCGTTATTTGCGCACCACATAGAGATACCGCGCCATGTTCTTTTTAAACTCTTCATATGGCACCTGTGCATATTCTGTCTGCCCAATCAGCATCTCATACCAGTTTTGGTATCCTTCTGCCTCAAATTCCTGCTTATGTTTTTCCGTAGCTTCACGTTTTTTATGAAGTAGTTCATAAACTTGTTCCGTTATATCTTCCACTTCATATGGCATTCCGTTTTCACGCAGTGCTTCTGCCAACACTGTTGTATGGGCATCCTGTGTTTTTGGCATTACGTCACCTTCCTGATAGCCTACAAAGAAGATGCCCTCCTGTTTCATCCAGCGTTTTATCTGCGCCACAAAAGAAGACATATCCTTAGCAAAATACATAGTATCCATGGAGATGATAACGTCAAATTGCTCTGCTTCGTAATCGATTTCTCCAATGATTCCTTCCCGAAATTCAGAATTTTCCGGATACAGAACTTTTGCCGTTTCTACGGCCTTTTCCGAGTAGTCAAAGCCATAAATATATGCGCCTGTCTGTTTTTGCAGATAGCCAAGCATCTTGCCATTGCCACATCCAATGTCCAGGATATGGACGTTGCCTTGCTTCGGTATATATTGCAATATTCTGTTAATTTGCTCTATATCACTAAACCCGTCCTGGGAAAAATCTTCACCAAAAGCATCCGTACAAAAGTTTTGAAAAGCGTTGGACTTTGCTGCCATGGTGTAAAATTCCTCGTAGGCATCGTAAAAAAGTAAGTCGTTTTTATTTATGATATACTCATCCGTCCAAAGCTGTACTTCTATATAACCATGCTTTTCCCGTATCTCTTCCATGAATTCTTCCAGCGTTCCACGGTATTCCTGTACTTTTTGTAACAGTTCTTCTTTTGAAAGCATTTGAAGGTTGCCATTCCACTTTAAAGAAGACATGCTGTCTCCCAAAGTAAAGCTAATATGCTCGGACGCAATCTTTGAAAGTGGTATTTTAGTCACAATGCCATTGTCAAACCAGTTATCTAAATACTCACTTCCCTGCAAAACAAAAGACAGCGGGTGCTTCTCCAAAGGTTTTCCGCCCATTGCCACAAAGCGTTCGTACGACAGTTTATCGGTCGCCAATCGTTCCGGATAATACACTGCAAAATCCGCAAAGCGCCAGAATGCGGTACTTCCTTTATTTTCTTCTGCAAGCTTTTCCGCCAAAGCAAAGGCTTCGTCCTTTGGTAGACGCATTATGTTTTTCAACGGTTCACAATTGTTGTGGCAATAATTTATGATGTAAAGTTGGTCTATTGTAATCATGTTTTAGCGACTCCTGCGCAACAAGTTTTAACTTGATTATACTATAAATGTACCTCTCTGAAAAGCAAAAAAAAGAACTTCCGCCTAATACAGGCAAAAGCTCTTCCCTACATCACTCCACTATTTTCTTCAAATCTTCTCTTACAAAAGAGTAAGCGTTGCAATCTCCAAGCGTATCTTTAATCATAAAGCGCTTTCTCATTACTCCTTCCTTTGTAAATCCTGCTTTCTGCAGGGTCCTGTTGGAACCGATATTATCCACGTGTGCAAAGGCTTCAATTCGCTCTAATCCCATGGTTTCCACGCCAAACTTACACACTGCCTTCAATACCTTTGTATTGATTCCCCGGTTCCAATACGCTCTCTTAATGAAATAACCAACCTCGGCACAGGTATTATGGTTAAAGAAATTGAATAACTGAATCTGGCCGATTACTTCTCCCTGATAAGTGACTACCCAGGAGTATTCCCGTTTTCCTTTAAAACCTTTTACTCTGCTTGCTTCTGCCCGGATTTCCCGTTCCTCGTTCCACACCGACGGTTTACTATAACCCCCGAAATATTTGAAATTTTCTTCGTCAGAATATATCTCCCAGAACGGTCTGGCATCCTGTTCCGGTTCATGCTGCCTCAAATAAATCTCATCATCCACCCGTATCGGCTGAAATTCTTTGAACAAATCACAAAATGCCATAATTAACCCTCCAATTTTTTTATTGGTACATAAATATCCATTTGCGCTGTTTGAAGCTGACAATCCCATCGCTCATCATAATACTCAAAATCAAGCAATAATTCCTCATCCAGACAATATTCCGCATTAGGCAGCCAGACATTATAAATATACCGGAACGCCTGACCGATTTCTCCGTTTGCATTGTTACCATTTACCGTAAACACTGCATACTCTGCCTTTGGTACTACCTTCCGGTACATACCTTCCGGTAATTCCGTTTCCTTGTCCACTTCCACACCTGCCATATAATAAAAAGCTAATGGGTCCGCTGTAAACTCTTCCGAATAATCCTCAAAACCATACATCGTATGTTCATTCTTTCTTTTCAAAGAATCCATATTGCTCTTTAATTCAAACCAGGCCTCTCCGATGACACCGTAACCGTCCCGGGTATGTTTTCTGTAACCGGCAATCACAAATTCCTCTTTTGTTACTATCTTCGGTTCAATAGCGAACACACCATTCACTTCCACCCGCTTTAAATATCCCCTAATAATTTCCTTTACACTCCGATATGTGATTTTCGCCTGCGTTTCCCTGGCTACCAACGGCTGCATTCCAAACGTATCTTTAAACGCCCGGTTGAAGGTCTGAATACTATTAAATCCAACACTATAGCAAATATCTGATATATTTTCTGTTGTACTGCAAAGTTTATGATGCGCTATGGTAAGTCTACGCTTTCTTATGTACTCCGTAATCGTCATTTCCGTAACAGAAGAAAATATCTTGTGAAAATGAAAGGACGAATACCCAAACACCTCCGCCAAACGCTCATAGGTCAATTCCTCGTCTATATGATTATCAATGTAATACAATACCCTTTCCACCAGTTGTAAATTGTTCATATTATTATCCACCTTTCTTTTGGATAACTCCATTATACATCTGTTTTTTCACCTTGTATTATCATTTCTTGCGGTATTTCATTTACTTCGCCGTCTTCACCTTCTCTTGCGGGCGTAGATTTTTCTACCGCCCCTCTTTCGGCTCTTTCACAGCCTTCGCAAGCCCCGGTGCAAGGCCCAAGCACAGCCTTTCACAGAAGAACTACGGAGGTTTCATATTGCTTTACATCTGTAAATTTCAAAAGAAGGGCTCCGGAAACCGTTAGCGATGAGCGGGTTTCAGAGTCCTTCTTTTGAAATTACAGATGCAAAAACAGACTTAAACTCCTCCGTAATTCTTCTTTCTAAAAAATCTTGCGCCTTGCACCGGGGCTTATGAACCTTGAAACGCCGAAAGCGGGCGTAGAAAAATCTACGCCCGCCTCCGCATTAGAAAGAGAGTCTATAAAAAGTATGTAGTCAGCTTAACCCTTGATTACGCGCACCTTTCTTACGCCCGCAATCGCCTCTAATTTTGCTGCAATGTCACCATTTGCAGCATCCACATCAAGTACAGTGTAAGAATCATCGCCCTTACTCTTATTTACCATGTGGTCAATGTTGATACCCTCTGCAGAGAATACAGCAGTAAACTGAGCCAGCATGTTTGGTACATTGTCGTGGAAAATACCAACTCTGGCAGCCGCTGTGCAGATACCTGCATCTACTGCCGGGAAGTTTACGGAATTGGTAATGTTACCGTTTTCTAAGAAATCCATTACCTGCTTTACTGCCATTACTGCACAGTTATCCTCAGATTCTTCGGTGGAAGCACCAAGGTGAGGAATGCAGATA
>JAGAQI010000128.1 GCA_017622795.1 Lachnospiraceae bacterium | reverse complement strand
TTAAAATTAGCCAGAAGCTGTTTTTCAGTGCCAGCAAAAAGTATTCATTCTGCAGCACATCCTGATAGTTCCGAAACCACACAAATTTTTTTTGAAACTGGTTATTCACCAGGGAATAGTACAATACCCGCAGATAAGGAATCAGGAAAAACACAACAATTCCCAAAAAGCTTGGCAGCAAACAAAGACAGCAACGCAAATTCCACTTTTTATTACCATAAGAAGTCTTCTTCATTTTCCACCAGCACCTCCTGTCCCTCTGCGATATCCCCGGATGGGTCCACTATCAGGGGAAGATACGCCGTCAGTCCGTCCTCCACAGCATAGTACCCGTTTTCTTCTTTTCCAAGCACTACATCCTTTGCCTCCATTACAACATAGCAAAGCTCCTTGTTTTTGTATGTCCTTTGCACATAATACAAAGGCTGACCATAATAGGATTCCGGAAGCGCCGGTAAATAGCTGTATGTTTTATCTTCCCGGAACGCCCTCTGCTCCAGGTAGTAAATGCGGACCTTGGGAAGACTTGCCTGATACCAGCCCCGAGAGCAAAGTGCCAGCACGCCCATGGTCAGATAGAACATTACACTGATAACCAAAATAATTTTTCTCTTCTGCATACCGTAAGCCCTCATTACTCGTTTAAAAAGATTTTTACCCCGGATTCCGCTTCCGTAACAAAGTCCTCCACGCTTACGCTGCCGTCAAGGACATCCTGGTAGCCCTCGTACACATCCTCGTCTACAGAAAACGCAATTGTACCGTTTCTGTAAAGCTCATACAAGCAGCGTTCATAGGAAGTATCCTCCACCTCACGGTTTGCGAAAAACAGCGGTGCATCCTCCTTCTCCAGCATATAGGCAACCAAGGTAGCAATATACTGCAAAGTTTCCTCCAAATTATCCGAATACGGATTGACTGCCAAAAACTGGCAGGTACCCACGTTTTTACTGTCTGCCGTCAGCTTCGGCTCCGCAAAAACAATAGAATCCTCTCCGTATTCCAAGGTACCATATGCCCGATAATCCCGTTCTTCCCAGACGCGGCAGTACATAGCCTCGGTATTTTCCTGCTGCGCCCCACTGCTGTTTGCCATGCTTTGCAGGATATTTCGAAACTCCTCTGTAGCAATGGTGCCACGGTCCAGAATATATTGATTGATAAACTTTTCCGCATAGTAATCCGGTGCTATTGCCCATTTCTTTTCTTCCGGGCATAACGCTTCGTATTCACGACAATATTCCTCGTAGGTCATGTTCTCTTTAAAAAGCACATCCTCCGTGGCACCCTTTTTTACAACTACCCCAGGAATATCCACCGCTATCGGCAACATCCAGATGTTGCCGTCAATATCGGTTGCTGCCTCTTTTACATACGGAAAGCAGGCATCCAGATACTCCTGTATCTGCGGAATATCATTCAGCGGATAAAACACACCGTACTCCTTCATGCTGTATCCGAAGGAGCCATAGCTGTTGACATAACACAGATCAAAATCCTTATCCTGTGCCATAACCTTTAAGGCAAACTTATCCTGTGTCAGTTCCGTGCGCAGTATCTCATAACCACAGCCAAACGGGTCAATACCCCATATCTCCGAACGGATATAACGGATGGATTTATTCTCGCATTTTACCTGCGCTAACGGAAACTGAATAATGGTATTCTCGGCGCTAGTTTTGACCGCTACGTTTCCGTTTACACAGCAGATATTGTTGTCCTGGAAGCCAACGTCCGGATAAAGCTCACATTCCACATCCAAATTGGTAAAGTAGGACAGCACCAGACCTCTGCCCAGGGACATATACATTACCGCCTGCTGCTCGCTGCAATATGCCACATAACGCATCTTGTACTCTTTGGTTTTTGCCAGCACCGTCATGGCATCCCTGTCTGTATCATACAGAAGCAGACCGAATTCCTCTTCCATATGTGCATAGATACAGAGCTTTCCTTCCTCTGCCGGGCACATGTCCAAGGGTTCTTCAATTCCCAGCTCTTCGAATCGGTCCTCCGAAAGGGTATAGCAAAATATCTTTTCGCCGGAATGTATGTATTTTCTAGAATCTGTCAGTCCGCCATTGCTCTCTACATTTGTTCCAAGCAGGTAAAGGCAGTCGTCCATTGGAATAATTCTTAATACGCTCTTGAGAAACGGAAGCTCCTTTAGCACCGTAAGCTCCTCTGTTTCCATACAATAGGAATACAACGTTGCCTTTTCTCTTCCTGTTATGTATGACACAAAATAAACGGTTCCATCCTGTACTGCCATTGTTTTTACATAGGAGAGCGCACTCGGGTCAATTGCCTTGGAAAAGATGCATTCCCTCTGTGTATCGTATTTTCTTAAGAAATGGGCATCCTGTCCTTCGTTTGCTGTTATATCCCACTCCAGGGTATACAGATTACCATCCTCATCCAAAGTGTAGGCCGTTATGTATTCCGTCATTTTATGCTCAGTCCATACACCCTGCAATGCCGCCACCGACGTGACCTCCACATCCTTACAGCCGCCAAGCAAAGCACAAAACAGCACCACCGTCAGCAGACTCCACCATTTTTTGCTACCCATCCTTTTCTTCTCCCATTACAAAACTGTTTTGGTTTTATGGCTCCACCAACCGGTATTCATAGGTGCCAATGTCTAACGGCACCCCGACAACAAGTTCTTGCGTAAACACAAAACTTCCCGGTTGTTCCTCAAACAGCCAGAGCTTTCCTTCACTTAAGCAAAACATGCTTTCTCCATCCGTGTAAAAACAATTTATTTGTGGCGAAAGACCTTCACCCGCATACCCCATCCGACACTGTGCCCCGGTGTCCAGTTCTACCCGAAGTCCGTACTCAAAATAAGCCGCATTCTTGTGAATGAGCATATCCTCATAGGACAGGTCTGTTAACTGACCTAACAACACTATTTCCTCATGAGTACCGGTCTTTTTATCATATCTTATTAAATAGCTTCTTTCCTCTGTGTCTTCCTCATTCTGCCGATTTTCCGCATAATAAACGTAGTCGCCGACCATATAGTTATATCTTGAAATACCTGTCGCATTCTGCAGGGTTTCTACTATATTCCCCTGGGCATCCAGTAGCCTTAATTCCTTAATGACTCCTGTTGCAACACCAAACGTATATCCCTTGGCAAGCAGTTCCTGCTTTTCCGGGGTCTGCAGACTTGGATCGGATTCCGAAAGAATCTCCACCTCTTCTTCTCTCTGTAACCAATACCCGTTCCACCGTCTTAAACTGTCCACGCCCTTTGGAAAGGCACTGCTTTCCCCTGTTGTAAAGGAAAAGAAAAGGTGTTCTTCCGTCCGGGATATCACGCCACCTGTTTTCTCTGTTTCACGGATTTCCATATAGCAGATTCCATCCGGATAAACTATCATTTTATCTGCATTGCAATCCACTACAACCGCTACACTGCCGTCCACCGGATTATATTTTAAAATATTGCCCTGGGCAAAGCCGGAAAGCTGATACTGCCCGTCTGTTTCTGCGATAAAGTAAAGCTCTCCCTCTTTGCAATACAGGTCTCTTGCCGGAATTGCCACTGCCAGCACAGAGGCTTCCTTCCGGTAAACATAAATAAAATTGTCTCTTCCAAAATTGACATAGTAGGTAATGTCATATACCGGGTCCTTACAAACATAGATTGGTACATTGTCGACAGCAAATGCCATCTTTAAATTTTCTTCCAGATTACAATAATACGGATTATCTGTGCCTTTTTCTGTCATCTGACCCAGGGCTTTTCCTTTTAATTCTACTTCCTCTGTTCCGTACTCTTTCCTTGTTACTGCAATCTCATCCGATTCCCCTGGTGCGGAGGATACTTCTTCCTTGCCGACAGGGGTTATAGTAGCTTCCTTTTTTTCCACAGGATTTGTTCCCTCCGCAGGCTTGCTGCAGGCGGTCAGACCTATCAGCATAAACACAATCAGTACACTTAGTTTCTTTTTCATGTTACAAATCCTCCTTCACTAAATACTCACTATCTGTCATTGAGTCTGTATTTTTTGATTTTATTTCATCCTAGTCACAATAACTGTGCGTTTCTGAAGATATAGTATCATAAGTAGCTAGGTATGTGTTACAGCTTTTACATCTAACCTCATAATAGCGTTGTATTCGACTTATTACACATTCAATTCTTTCAGTCTCTACCCTTTCCACTTTTCCATCCGTATCATAAATATACTTCAGCACCTCTACTTTATGTGTATCAAGTAAAGTTCTTGCATATACTTGCGTGGTGTAATGTTCTAAATGTTCACATGTGGCTGCCTCTGCTCTTTCCACGGTAGTTACCACATTTGACAATACTAATACTAAGGTAAATGCTAACAATCTCTTGAGAAACTTCTTCTTTCCCATAGTTTCCTCCTTATTCTTTTCTGAAATCGACAGATAATGAGTATCTTCGCCATTTTTAGTGTAAACGCTAACCGTCGATTTCACTATGACTTTTCCTTTGGGTAAAGAAGATTTTTTCAACTAAAAAGCTTATGCTTTACTATTACTGCATCATATTACCACATCGTCGCGCTATCTCGTAACTCAATCCTATCACAGCTGTACTACACCGTCAACCTTCTTTTGTATTGCTCGTGTGCAATGATAACACTTCCTTTCACATAAAAAAGAACATGACTTTTTCACCCAAAGGAAAAGTCATGTTCTTTTTTATCACTGCACCATACAATCACATTACCAAATTAATACAAGAAAGTGAGGAATATACTTGTGAAAACTTTACGACGTGCCCTTTTATGTATGATGTTCTCCTGCTGGACAGCAATAGGTATTCTTTCGTGTTTCGGTCCGATAATGAAAGCTCCGATTCCTTATTGTGAAGAAAACCCCTGTAAATATTCTCGTGGAAATGATTAATACTATATTCTATATCCAGTCTCCAAACTTATTATAAAAGTATTGATGGACTATCTTTTTATTTACATCATTTTGCACCAAATCACATAAATAATATACATCCTTTATCATACCTCGGCAGATTTCCATATTTGCCGGGGTATCAATCATAGCACAGGCTATTGTCAAATAATCCATTGGCAGAGTACGAAGCTTGCCACAAGCTATTGTAAACTGAATATTATTTTTTGCCACAGATATGGACTGTTCCAATTTTGCCAAATTACTTCTAAGAAGACCATATTGTCTGCTACGCCGTTTCATATCCACCTTGCTTTTTTTCATAGCTTCGGTAATATTCTGCAATAATTGTTTTGCTTCCTCTTTTTTGCCCAGTTCCAAAAGCAGTATTCCAATCAGGTTTATCAACGATGCCTCTCTGTCCATTGGCGGTCTATATGCACCATGAGACTTCCATCTATAGGTTTCTTCCAATAAATTTTCTGCCCGTTTCAGCAGCTCTTCCTTTGGTACCTCTTCTTTTTCAATTCCTATAGCAATTTCATATCCCTGTATGGTTCTTCTGTTTTCAGCAATGCTTAAATCCAGTCTACTTTTTAATTCCTCCAACCTTTCCCCTGCCTCTGCATCACAATTTCTGCTAATCAGAATGTCAATTTGCTGCTTTAGCTCCAAATCCTCATACTTATCCGTTACCACAAAGCCGTTATACCGACACTTTTCTATGCCAAGCTTCCGGAATAACCGGATTAGCCTGCTGTCCCGCATAGTAACCTTTCCCTTCTCTGCTCTGGATAGCGATTCCGGATTTTTATAAATACCCTCTATCATTTGTTCCTGGCTGTAGCCCTGGGCAATCCTTTCCTCTCGGAACAATTCATGGTCAATATAATAGGTCTGCTGTGAGCAATTTTTAAATATGGAATCCGTAAAGTGCCACTCCTCTCCAACGTACTGTTTTACATGCTGCAACGCTGTTAAGTACTTCTGATACTGCGGCACTTTCTCCCCGATATCACCGTCTTCGCAATCTACCAATATTTTTAATATCGGCTCCATAAAATAACTGATTCCATAGTTCTGCAATTTCCGAAATGCCCGCTCTGCCAATAGCTTTGCCTGCTCTTGTTTTTCTTGTTGCAAGTACAAGCCTGCCAGCAAATGCGCACATTTTGCAAATATTTTGGTATGCTCTTCTTCATCCGATATCCGTTCATCGATAAATTGCTTACAGGCAAGTAATAGTACTTCTGCTTCTGCAATCTCCTCATCTGTTCCGATAACAAGCTGAGCTTTTGCATAAGCCAATAGGTTTTCCATTTCTATGGTAGAAATCCGGTACTCCTTTATCGGTCTTTTCCGCCATCCCGGCATGGTAATATCCAATGCTTTTTTCATCCATTCCTTTGCCTGTATCGGGTTGTTTTCTACTCGTAGCTCTGCATATGCCCTGTTACGGCAATAAAACATTTTATGAACATTACTTTCCTCAGGTATACTTGCTAAAAATTTGTCCAAAATTTTGTTTGCTGATTCTTTATCACCACGTTCTAAGTATTCCTCAAACTGCTCCCACTGCTCTTCTTCCTCATACACCTCTTTTGATACTATCAGCTCCAGCTTGTCTGTGGATTTTCCCAGCCTCTGGTACATAATTTCCATGAAAAGCTTGCTGACCGTCTCTTTACCTAATTCTATATTCCTCAGACTTTCCGGAGTACAAACGCCAAGTGATAATTCCTCCAGTGTCATTTTTGTTTGTTCTCTGAGTTCTAAAATCTGGTCGCCGACATCCATTCTCTCACCTTCTTCCATTCTGTTGATTAGCATTCTTTTATTTTAATCATATAATATCTTTGTTTATAAAGCTACTTTTTTAATGCAAACCGCCCTAATTTTAACAGTATATTAATAATCACATTAAAACTGCATTAAAATCCCCACAAACCGTTCATTATGTGTTATACTATACCCATACATTAGAAAAAGCACTAATGTAACATCAAAAGCCCCCGCGGGGCATATACTTTGATGTCAACAAAGAAGGGAAACAAAGGAGGATTTATTATGGACTTATTATTCATCATCGCACCAATCGTAGTACTTATTGTTTTACTGTTCATCCTGGGTTATGTAAAGGCATCCCCGGATACAGCGTACATCATTTCCGGTCTTCGTAAGAAACCGAAGATTTTAATCGGTAAGGCCGGCATCAAGATTCCATTCTTAGAAAAGAAGGATGAACTGAGACTTCAGTTAATTCCGATTGATGTTAAAACATCCAGCGCAGTTCCTACTGCCGACTACATCAACATCCAGGTGGATGCGGTTGTCAACGTAAAAATCAGTGACGACCCGGCAAAGCTTCAGCTGGCTGCCCAGAACTTCTTAAATAAGAAGGTGGACTACATCGCAGGTGTGGCTCAGCAGGTACTGGAAGGTAACATGCGTGAAATCGTAGGTCAGATGAGACTGGAACAGATGGTCAGCGACCGTCAATCCTTTGCGACAAACGTAAAAACAAACGCAGAACCGGACCTTGCTGCCATGGGTCTTGACATTGTCAGCTTCAACGTGCAGAACTTTGTGGACGGCAACGGCGT
>JAGAQI010000127.1 GCA_017622795.1 Lachnospiraceae bacterium | reverse complement strand
TCGATTCTGGCATTTCTGGATACACTGTAATTATTATGTTCTGTTTATTGTGGTGCCGTAAGCAGTTTTAAAAGCCTATGCGGCACTACAGAACATAATCCGGTACAGAGCATAATTTTTGCCAATACAGAAGGTCCGGATGGCATGTTCACTGGCTGAATTATCTATCGGTACATTTCCGTCAGTCAGGAATACCTTCAGATATTTTTCCTGATTGATGCTGTATTTCAGTCCTTCGGCCGTTTTTCCCTTGGGCGGTACAGTGGTATTTTCAAGCTGTGCTTTTACCCACGCAAAATACTCCTCAACCAGCGGTTTGATTGTGTTTTGCCGCTCCCTGAGTCGTTCTTCGGCCGACAGGTCTTTTAAGGCACCCTCCAGCTTATATATCTGCGATATACGGCTTAATGCCTGGTATGCAACAGACCGCCTTACCGCATCGGGATTTGATTTGTCCGCTATCTTTATGGCGTCCGCATAATCTCTTCTGGCATGCGCCCAGCAGTTGGCATTCGTAAGTCCCGGCAGCTTCTTTGCTATCAGATGATACTGGGAAAGACCGTCGGTAACCAGAATTCCTTCATAGTCCTGATAGAAGGCAAACGGCAGTTCATGGTTTCTGCCCTTCTGGTATTCGTAGATAACAACCGGACGCTCTGTGTAGAATTCACCGGACCTGTGGACCCACATATAGCTTTTGCTTCCCGGATTTCTGTCATCACGGATTACCTGGGTTGCGTTTCATCGGACTGGGTTACCGGCAGCTTTAGCAGCTCCTGCTTCATGCGTTCCACAAGCGGTGCAAAGTAACGGCTGGCACTGCCGATCATCCAGTTGGACATGGTCTGCCTGGAAATGTTAACCCCATTACGGGAGAATTCCTGCTCGATTCTGTGAAGCGGTGCAGAATTCACGTATTTCACATTTAGGATGGATGCTGCCAGGGAAGGCGTGGCAATGCTGTTACGGAACAGATCCTTTGGTCTGTCCCCGCGCATAAACCCGCCCTGGTGTTCCCCATCCGTTCCTACAAAGACATCAACCGTATGGACTTCCACAGTCCAGCTTTCCGGTTCATGTCTCAGACGTTTATAGGTTTCACTGGGCATCTGCCGCCAGCTGCCCTCTCCATAGAATGCATCCAGCGCTTCTCTGGAAACAGTGTGTGTCGGGATGATATCCTCGGGGAAATCCTTTAAATCCTCTTCCCACTGCCCTTTTGCCTTTTTCTTTTTTGCTTTCCGAGGAAGAACATCTTCCACACCAGGCTCCTGCGCAAAAGGATTATACAGAGCATCTGCCTCATTGAAGAAAGACAGCTGTCCATCTATGGATTCCATTGTTTCCGTACGGCGGACGAAGCGGTGCTGGTTTGCCAGGCGTACCTGCTCGATGAGCTTTTCGATGTTTTCGTTCAGCGCATCAAGCTGCCCCTGCATGCCAAGAATCATGGTAATCAGTTCCTCCCGGCTTAAGTGATTCAGTTCTCCCAGTGTATGCTTACCTGCCATCTGACGGCTCCTTTACTGTCTGCTATTATACTGTAAAATCAAGGAATTGGCGAGTGATGGCAAAAGCTGCTTTCGTGAAAAGCAATGATTTCATAGTATAAAAAACGCTTGCCAGACGATTTTGAAAGAACCTTGATGAGACGAGATTTTAAAATTTAATAGCCAAAACCAGCCATAAAATCAACCGTAAAAAAATACGATTGATTTTATGGCTGGTTCTGTATATAATATAAGCAGTGAAATGGGAAAGGAGGTACCGTGTATGCGTGAAACAAGAACAACAGAGTTTAAAGAAGAGATTACAAATACATTTTTAAAAACAGTGAGTGCTTTTTCGAATTATGATGGTGGGGAAATTTTTTTTGGCATTGATGACAACGGTAATATCAAAGGATTGGCGGATGTAAAACAAGCGTGTCTGGATATTGAAAACAAAGTTAACGACAGCATTACTCCGCAACCTGATTATACATTGGAATTGCAGAATAATGACAGAACGATAAAGCTAACTGTAAAAAGCGGGATTCAAAAGCCATATTTATATAAATCAAAAGCATACAAGCGAAATGATACTGCAACTATAGAGGTTGACACATTGGAGCTGTCGAGACTGATTTTAGAAGGGAAAAATATTAGATTTGAAGAATTGCCGTGTGAAGAGCAAGAATTGACGTTTAATATTTTATGCCAAAAATTAAAAGAATGCATTCAGATTGAAACTTTTAATCAAGATACCTTGAAGACGCTGAACTTATATAACAGCACCATTGGATACAATAATGCGGCTGGTATTTTGGCAGATAGAAATCATTTTCCGGGAATTGACATTATGAAGTTTGGCGAAAACATCAATGTGATTCATAAGAGAGTAACATTTGACAATATATCCATTTTAGCAGTATATGAAAAAGCATTAGAGGTATTCAAAGACTATTATCAATACGAAGAGATACAAGGCGCCGATAGGAAAAAGGTAGAAAAAATACCGGAGGCTGCATTCAGAGAAGCAATTGCAAATGCATTGATTCATAGAGTGTGGGATGTGGAGTCACAAATAAAAGTTTCGATGTTTGATGATAGAATAGACATTATTTCGCCGGGAGGACTACCATCTGGAATAACAGAAGATGAGTATTTATCGGGAAAACTTTCAGTTCTAAGAAACAGAAATCTTGCAAATGTATTTTACAGGTTAGGGTTTGTCGAAATATTCGGTACAGGAATTACATGAATAAAACAACTCTACGAAGAAGGATTAAAACAACCGGACTTTGAAGTATCGGAAAATACAATTAAGATTGTGCTTCCGATTTTTGAGAAAAACCTGAATTTAACGGAAGACGAAAGAAAAATATATAAGATTTTAAGCAAGACAATGTTGAAATCAATTAGTGAAATTAATCCTTATGTTGAGTTTGGCAAATCAAAGACAACACAGTTATTGAAGGAAATGGGTAAAAAAGGTGTTGTGAGAATTGAAGGCAGGGGAAGAGGTACTAAATACGTGATAAAGTAATCACAATGA